>JASJCV010000168.1 GCA_030065275.1 Desulfobacterales bacterium
TTGCTGATTCATATCGCTTCCTCATCATCGGGTTCGTTCGCGTCCCCGGCACCCGCCCCTTCCGGGACGTCGGCCGCGCTCCCGCCAATGGTCAGGACGTCGATGCTTCCTCAGGTCCTTCAGGCCCGTCCCCGTTGTCGTCCTTCTCGGCCAGGCGGGCAGCACCGATCACCCGCTCGCCCGTGTTGATCTCAATCAGTTTGACCCCCTGCGTGTTGCGCCCGATAACCGAGATCCCCTCGATCGGCATCCGAATCAGCTTGCCGAAGTCGGTCATGAGCATCAGGTCGTCATCGTCGTCGGCCAGAAGGATGCCCACGACCTGCCCGTTGCGCTCGCTGGTCTTGATCGTGATGACGCCTTTGCCACCGCGCTTCTGCACCGGGTATTCGTCCACCGAGGTCCGCTTGCCGTAACCGTTCTCGGTGATCGAAATGAGCGTCTGGCCGTGGGTCAGCACCTCCATCCCCACCACCCGGTCACCGGCCATCAGATTGATACCGCGCACCCCGCGGGCGATACGGCCGGCCGCCCGGACGTCGATCTCGTGGAAACGGATCGATTTTCCCTGGGCCGTACCCAGAAACACATTCAGGGTGCCGTCGGTGATGCGGGCGCTGATCAGCTCGTCGCCCGGCATCAGGTTGAGGGCGATGATGCCGCCGGCCCGCGGCCGGCTGTAGGCCATCAGGTCGGTCTTTTTGATGATGCCCTGCCGCGTGGCCATGATGATGTAGCTGCCCGCCTGGAACTCGGGTACAGCCAGAACCGTCGTCAGGGTTTCGCCGGCCTCGAAGTTCATCAGGTTGACGATGGCCTTGCCGCGGCTGGCCCGCCCGGCCTGGGGCAGTTCATACACCTTGGACCAGTAGACCTTGCCTTTGTTGGTAAAAAAGAGAAAGGTGTGGTGGGTGGAGGCCACGAACAGGTGCTTGACGAAATCCTCGTCGCGGGTTCCCATGGCCATTTTGCCCTTACCGCCCCGGCGCTGGCTCTGGTAGAGCGTCAGCGGCGTGCGCTTGACGTAACCTTTCTGCGAGACGGTCACGACCATGTCTTCTTCCACGATCATGTCTTCCAGGGTGATCTCGCGCGAAGCCACCCGGATCTCCGAGCGCCGGTCGTCGCCGTAATCCCCCTTGATGTCCTCAAGCTCGGTTTTGATGATGTCGAGCACGC
Organism: Desulfobacterales bacterium; assembly: GCA_030065275.1. Classification (GTDB taxonomy): domain Bacteria; phylum Desulfobacterota; class Desulfobacteria; order Desulfobacterales; family UBA5852; genus JABZFP01. The sequence goes on from JASJCV010000168.1 coordinate 1,180, forward strand.
GCGCCTCACTGCCCAGGATCTCGCGGTAGCGGGCGATGTTCTCCAGGGTCTGACGATAGTCCTCGATGATTTTGTCGCGCTCCAATCCGGTGAGGCGCTGCAGGCGCATATCCAGAATGGCCTGGGCCTGGATGGGGGACAAGCTGAAGTCCGCCGTGAGGCGCTGTTTGGCTTCCGCCGGAGAGCTGGAGGCCCGGATCAGAGCGACGACGGCGTCGATGTTGTCCAGCGCGATCTTGTAGCCCTCCAGGATATGGGCTTTTTCCTCGGCCTTGCGCAGATCGAAGCGCGTGCGCCGCACCACGATCTCCTTGCGGTGGCGGATAAAGTGCTGCAGGAGTTCTTTGAGGTTCAACAGCTCGGGCCGGTTGTCGACGATGGCCAGAAAGATGACCCCGAAACTGCTCGCCATACGGGTGTGCTTGTAGAGCTGGTTGATCACCACGTCGGCGAACTGGTCGCGCTTGAGACCGATGGCGATGCGCATCCCGTCCTTGTCGGATTCATCCCGCACGAAACGGATGCCGTCGAGCTGTTTGTGGCGCACCAGCTCGGCAATCTTCTCCACCAGGCGGGCCTTGTTGACCTGGTAGGGCAGCTCAGTCACGATGATTGTTTCGGACTGGTTGCGCTTGTCCTGCTCCACTTCGACACGGGCCCGCACGCGGATGATGCCGCGGCCCGTGGCGTAGGCCTCGCGAATCCCCTTGGTGCCGTAGATAATACCGCCCGTGGGAAAATCCGGCCCCGGGACGATGCCGATCAGTTCCTCCAGCCCCAGGGACGGGTCCTCGATCAACGCGATGGTGCCGTCGATGATCTCCCCCAGGTTGTGGGGCGGGATGTTGGTGGCCATCCCCACGGCGATACCGGCCGAGCCATTGACCAGCAGGCTGGGTATCCGGGCCGGCAGGACCGACGGTTCGGTGAGCGTACCATCGTAGTTTTCGACGAAATCGACGGTTTCCTTGTCGAGGTCCTCCAGCATCTGGTGGGCGACCTTCATCATGCGCACTTCGGTGTAGCGCATGGCCGCCGGCGGGTCGCCGTCGATGGAGCCAAAATTGCCCTGGCCGTCCACCAGGGGATAGCGCATCGAAAAGTCCTGGGCCAGTCGCACGATGGTGTCATAGACGGCCGTATCCCCGTGGGGGTGGTATTTACCGATGACGTCGCCCACCACGCGGGCGGATTTCTTATAGGCCTTGTTCCAGTCGTTTTTAAGCTCGCGCATGGCAAAAAGCACCCGGCGGTGGACCGGTTTCAGGCCGTCGCGCACATCCGGAAGCGCCCGGCCGATGATTACACTCATGGCATAGTCCAGGTAGGACTTTTTCATTTCGTGTTCGATGCTTATGGCGGGCAGATTTTCGTTGTTCATGGTCATGTCCCGTATTTTTGCGGTCTAAGCGTTCATGCCTGGCCCCGGTGCGCTGTCGCCCCGGCCCTCGGGCGCGATGCTGGCCTGATAGTTGTGCTGGTAGATGTCGGCCAGGGTCAGAAAAGCGGTCACCACCAGGGGACCGTAAATGATTCCCAGAATACCGAAGAGCTTCAGTCCGCCGATGATGGACAGAAATACCAGCATGATGTGCATCTGGACCCGTTTGCCCACGATGCGCGGTTTGAATAAATATTCGATTACAAGCGTAATCACAACGTAAAAAACGATGAAAAACAGACCGGCCCCGTGGCGGCCCGTCAGAAACAGGATGATCGTGGCCGGCAGAAAAACAACCCCGATACCGACGATGGGCAGGAAAGCCAGAAGCCCCATGATAACCCCCCAGAGGATGGGGGACTGCAGACCGAAAAGGGCGAAGATGCATCCGCCCAACACCCCCTGGATGATGGCACTAACGCCGTTGCCGATGAGGATGGCGCCGGCCATGTCCTGGAATTTGGACACCAGGCGTTCCTCCTGGTCCTGGGGCAGAGGCGAAATGTCGAAGATAAACCCCAGCAGGCGCTGGCCGTCCGCAAACAAATAATAGCAGACCAGCAGCATGAAGGAAAAATTGACGATGAATTTGAATATGTTCGAAGCGATGGCCTGGGCCTGGCGATAAAGAAACAGGCCCACATTTTTGCCGAGCTCCGAGAAGGCGTTCTGGAGTTGGTCCACGCTGATCTCGAAGCCGAAAGGCGCCAGCAGGGCATTGGCGAATTCCAGCGCGTGGCTGCCCTCGGCCAGTTGCCGGAGCTGTTGGCTGATCTCGGCCGTTCGCCCCATATTGTATAGTCCGAAGGCCTCCTGGGCCAGGATGCCGGCAAACAGCGCGATGGGCACGAAAACCAGCAGAAAAATGAGCGCACAGGTAATGAACGCGGCCAGGGACGGGGTGGTGCGGCGCCGGACGCGCTTGTAGATCGGGTTAAAAAGCCCGGTGACGACGCAGGCCATGATTAGGGTCGATCCGAAGGGCCAGAAGAGCCAGGCGATCAGGCCGATGGACAGGCTGAAATAGGCCAGAAAGACCCAGAGCGTAACGTCGTTTTTTCGGGGGCCGTTCATGCGTTGCACCGCGTTCGCCGGATGGCCGCAAACAGGCGGCGTGTCGGTTCAACGAGAGGGGGCGCCTGCGCGTTCGAGGGGCGGCTCATCGCTGGGCACGGGGTGACCGCAAAAAGAACCACGGCGCGCCAGCCCGGCATGCAATCGGGGCGGTGCGTCGTGGCTGGTTGGGTGTCTGTTGGCAGCCGTTGGGGTTATCGGCTGATGAACCCGCCGAACAGAAGGAGCAGAATGGCCAGATAGACGCCGACGGCATTGTAGTTTCCGCCGCTGAGATCGTACGTCACGCACCCGCCGATAATGGCGGGCACCATGCTGAAAACCATGATCCCGATCTTTCTTGGGGTATCCATTCCTGCAGTGCTCCTTTGTTTGGCGTGGTCGTCAGGCCCCGCGCCCGTCGGGCGCGGACCATCGATAACCCATTAAAATTCAGGATTTTTTAGCAGATGCCCCCGTTGTTGTAAAGAAAAAAACCACGGTGGGCCCAAGATTTCCGGGAGACCGTGATCATGGACCGCGAACCGATTTACGGTCCGCAATGACCGGCCCGAGACCCGGTTCCGGGGGCCCGGCGGACGGCATGCGATCCCCTGCCCGGGTTGCATCGCCCGCGGGTTTGGATTAGGGCATTTGAGCCGGCTGATTCTCGCCAAGCGACCCGCAAGGCCGCGGGGTCCAGCCCGGCGGTGCTTGTTCCCGGCGCGGCCCAGAGAGGAAAAACCCATGTGCCTGATCGTGATGGCCTATCGATGCCGTAGCGACTACCCGCTGATCGTGGCGGCCAACCGGGATGAATTCTACGCGCGACCGACCCAGCCGCTGGATTTCTGGCCGGAGCCGAGCGGAGTTCTGGCCGGCAGGGATCTTAAGGCCGGCGGCACCTGGATGGGGCTGCACCGCAACGGGCGCCTGGCCGCGATCACCAACTACAGGGAACCCGAACGCTTCCGGCCGGAGGCGCCCTCCCGCGGTCATCTGGTGAGCGACTTTCTTGTCGGGCACCGCGAGGCCCGGGCCTATCTCGACACGCTGCACCGCAACGCCCCGGACTACAACGGATTCAATCTCATCGCCGGCCGGGTGTCGTCGCTCTTTTATTTCGGCAATCGCGGCAGCGCTCCGCGCCCGGTCGAAGCCGGCATCCACGCCCTCAGCAACCACCTGCTGGACACCCCCTGGCCCAAGATCCGGCGCACCCGGCGTGCCATGGCGGACATCGCCGAAAGGGAAGCCCAACCGCATCCTGAGGCGTTGATGGCGCTGCTGCAGGACCGGCATATCCCTCCGGACGAGGAACTGCCCGCCACCGGTATCGGCCTCGAATGGGAGCGTCTGCTGGCACCGGCCTTCATTCAGAGCCTTACCTACGGGACACGTTCGTCGAGCGTGCTGCTGGTAGCCGCCAACGGCCGCACACAGTTCATCGAGCGCACCTTCACCCCCGAGGGCCGGGCGTCGACCCGAAGTTTTGAGTTGCAACTCCGCGGCTAGTCACTGCCGGGCTTCGCCGCCCGCCGCGCTTCAGCCCGCGGCCTCCCGGACGACCATGACCGAGCAGGCCGCCTTCTGGGCCACGCGCTTGGCCACGCTGCCGAAGAGCACCAGACCCATCCCCGATAGGCCGTAGGCTCCCGTGATCACGAGATCGATCGACTGTGTGCGGACGAATTCGAGGATTTCCGAGGATACATGGCCGTCCCGCACCACCAGCTCGTAATCGACCTCGAGGGGCATCTGGGCGCCGTAGCGGCCCTGCATCTGTTCCTCGATCTTGAGGATGATAGCGTCGCGCGGCATCTCCGGGGGGATCCAGCCACTGTCCAGCAGCACCGGGTTGATCATGGGGGGCAGCACGTGCAGCAGGTAGAGTTTGGCATTGAAGCGGGCCGCCATATCCACGGCCTGCGCCACGGCCCGATGCGCGTTTTCCGAAAAGTCGGTACAGCAGGCAATCGTCCGTATGCTCATGGGACCTCCTTTCCGGCCCGAACGGCCCTTGGCCGACAGCGGTAAAGGCGCATACGGGCGCATACCGGCGCCAGTCTGGCAGACCGAAGCTCCTCGGGCCTACTTGCCCAGCATGATGGTGCGCAGCACGTCTTCTTTGCCCACGACACCAACCAGGCGGCCGGCCTTTACCACCGGCAAGGTATGATAGTTTTTTTCCACCATGAGGGTCGCCACCTCTTCGATGACGGTTTCGGGCGTAATGCTGGCCGGGTCGGGCGTCATGGCCTGTTGCACGCGGGAGGCCGCGATCTTCTCGACCTCGCGCTCGAAGTGCCGGGCGGACGATAGGGTGATGTAACCGTCAAGGAGCGTGAACAGCGAGGGCACGCGCACGCGCTTTTGCTGAACGATCAGGTCGCTCTGGCAAACGATGCCCACCAGACGTCCCTGGTCGTCGACCACCGGCAGTCCGTTGATGCGATTGTCGATCAGGAGCTTGGCGGCCTGGACGATTTCGGTTTCCGGGGTCACCGTGATGACGTCGGTGGTCATGATATCACCAGCCGTTTGCATGCCTCCCCCTTTTTCGTTGTGGGTTGAATCGGGAGTGCGCAAGGCTTGTAGAGACGATGCGCCAGGGAAGTGAAGTAAACACTAATATTAAATAAATATAGCACCTTAGAGACTATGTCAAGCCGGGTCCGCTGATACGAAACGGTTTCACGCAAGCACGCCGCGCGCGCTCCGCCGGCTTTATCGCCAGCGCATGGGAACCGCCCGTTACGTCCCGCGGCGAGGGCCGCCTTTTCCGGTCAGCGGCCGCCACCGATCCAGGCGGCGCTTGACCTCTTCTTCATAGCCGCGCGCGGTGGGCTCGTAGAAGATCGTCCCTTTCAAGGCATCGGGGAAGTAGTCCTGCGGCGTGAAGGCATCCTCGTAGTCGTGGGCGTAGCGATAGCCCCGGCCATAGCCCAGGTTTTTCATCAGGCCCGTGGGGGCGTTGCGGATGTGCAGGGGAACGGGCAGGCTGCCGTGGTTCTCCGCCGTCCGCGACGCCGCCTGATAGGCCCGGTAGACGCGGTTGCTCTTGGGAGCTGTGGCCAGATAGAGCGCGGCCTGGGCCAGGGCCAGTTCGCCCTCGGGACGGCCGATGAATCGGAAAGCCTCCATGGCGTCGAGGGCCACGCCCAGGGCGCGGGGGTCGGCCAGACCAACATCCTCGGAGGCGAAACGCACCATGCGGCGGGCGATGTAGAGCGGGTCTTCGCCGGCGGCGAGCATGCGCGCCAGCCAATAGAGGGCGGCATCCGCGTCGCTGCCGCGCAGGCTCTTGTGCAGCGCCGATATCAGATTGAAATGTTCCTCGCCGGACTTGTCGTAGCGCAGCGCTTTTTTCTGGAAAGCGGCTTCCAGCAGGGCGATGTCGATCGACGCCCGGACTTCGCCAGAGGCCGCATCGGCGGCACGGAGGCTGGCCGCCATTTCCAGGCTGTTCAGCGCCCGGCGGGCATCGCCGTCGGCCGCGCGCACCAGAAAATCGAGCGCATCGGAGGTGATGGCCAGCCCATCGCGCCCCAGCCCCCGGTCGCGGTCCGTCAGGGCCTGGTTCAGAATCTGCCTGAGGTCTTCGTCCGTGTGGGATTTGAGCAGCACCACCCGACAGCGCGACATAAGGGCCGGTATGACCTCGAAGGAGGGATTCTCGGTGGTGGCGCCGATCAGGGTGATCAGGCCGGTTTCGACGTGATGCAGGAAGGCGTCCTGCTGGGCCTTGTTGAAGCGGTGGATCTCGTCGACGAACAAAATCGTGCGGCGATGGTGAAAGTCACGCTGCTGGCGGGCCTCGTCAATCACCCGGCGGATATCGCGCACCCCGCTCAAAACGGCCGAGAATTCGATGAAGTGGGCCTTGCGGGCGCCCGCCACCAGGCGGGCCAGCGTCGTCTTGCCGGTGCCCGGCGGTCCCCACAGAATCAGGGAAAAGAGCCGTTCGGTCCCCAGCAGCTGGCGGATCAGAGAACCCTCGCCCACCGCCTGGTGCTGGCCCACAAAGTCCTCCAGGCGACGGGGCCGCATGCGGTCGGCCAGGGGCGTGTCCATTGATTGACGGGCGCTTTGTTCGAACAAATCCACCGATGGCACCTATTCTATGATACCGACCGCGCCGGTCGCTCAGCGCGATCGCTTGCGTCTGCGTGCCGATCGCTCCCGGCGTTTGGGACGCGCGGCGATATTCTTGCGCCCCGCACGCGGCCGGAACACGAGCCGGATCGGCGTGTCGTGCAGGCCGGCCCCCTCCCGCAGGCGGTTGACCAGAAAGCGCTGGTAGGAAAAATGGACCGCCTCCGGATAGTTGACGAAGATGACGAACGTTGGCGGCCGCGTGGCGGCCTGGGTGGCGTAAAAAAACTTGATGCGCCGGCCGCGGTGCAGGGACGGTTCGTTGTCCGCCATGGCCTGTTCCAGGATCCGGTTGATGCGGCCGGTGTTCACCCGGGTGGTGTACTGGGCATACACCGTTTCCACCAATTTGAAAATGCGCTGAACACGCTGGCCGGTGAGGGCCGACAGGGTCAGCACCGGCGCGAAAGCCAGAAACTTGGCCGCGCCGCGCAACTGTTCGGTAAAGCGCCGCACGCTGTTCTGATCTTTTTCCACCAGGTCCCATTTGTTCAGCAGGAACACGCTGCCGCAGCCCCGTTCATGGGCGTAGCCGGCCACGCTGACGTCCTGATCCGTCACCCCTTCGGCGGCGTCGATGACGATCAGCGCCACGTCACAGCGGTCCAGGCTCCGCAGGGCCTTCAAGATTGAAAATTTTTCCAGTTTGCGGGTGACCTTGCCCTTGCGCCGGATGCCGGCCGTGTCGATCAGGCGGTAGTATTGACCATCGCGCTTGATCACCGAGTCGACGGCATCGCGGGTGGTTCCGGGGATATCGCTCACCAGGTGGCGCTCAGCCCCCACCAGACGATTAAGCAGGGACGATTTGCCCACATTCGGGCGGCCCACCACGGCCAGACGGATCTCGTCGCGCGAGGCTTCCGTTTGGGGTTTGAAATTCGATACGAGACGGTCGAGCAGATCGTTCAACCCGTACCGATGCTCGGCCGAGAGCGGGTGCAGGTGCTCAAGCCCCAGAGCGAAGAATTCAGCCAGGCGGTCTTCCTGCTCGGGGCCGTCGATCTTGTTGACCGCGAAGAGGACCGGTTTGGGCTGGTCGCGCAGTGTATCCACGATATCACGATCGTAGGGCGACAGCCCCTGACGGCCGTCCATGAGCACGATGATCGCATCGGCGGCCGTCACGGCCTCATCGACCTGGTGCCGGATCGCGTCGGCAAAGGCATCGTCCAGCTGTCCGGAAAAACCGCCGGTGTCCACCACGGTGAAGGGGATCTCGTTCCAGACCGCATCACCGTAAATCCGGTCGCGGGTGACGCCGGGGAAGTCGTCCACCAGCGCATCCCGGGTGCGGGTGACCTGGTTGAAAAAGGTGGATTTGCCCACGTTGGGTCGTCCCACAATGGCGACCATCGGTTTCATCGGCGTGCGCCTCGTTGCCCGCGCCGCCCGGTTCACAAAATACCTGGCGGGGGTCTTTGGATATGGATGCGGCGGATGGCCGGGGACGCGTCCGCGGCGCCGCGGGCGGCATCACCACGCCATACCATAGTATTTGACTTCGTTATCCGGCTATTCTACACATTAACTACGCTAAGCCTTCAACTTGTCGCCCGTCGGCGGGCGGCGGAATCGAAGGGGCTGCAGCGAGCCGCGCCACGCATGCTGATCACCCAGAAACATAAATACGCCCTCAGGGCCGTCTTCGAACTGGCCAAGCGCCAAGCGCAGGGGCCAACCAAGCTCGCGGATATCGCCCAAGCCCAGGCCATTCCCCTGCGTTTTCTGGAAGTGATCATGTCCCAGCTCAAGGGCTCGGGCCTGGTGGCCGCCAAGCGCGGCTGCTATGGCGGCTACTCCCTCCTCAAGCCCCCGGAGCAGGTCACCGTGGGGTTTATCTTCCGATTCATCGACGATCGCATTCACCAGGAACGCTGCGATGCCTGTATCGCCCGCGAGGGCTGCCCGCTATTTGA
>JASJCV010000169.1 GCA_030065275.1 Desulfobacterales bacterium
GGAGTAGATCAGATTGTAGCGGCATTTGTGCTGCAGGAGCCGATTGTGCACTTGGGCCAGCCGGTCTTTTTGAGGTTCCATGTTGTAGCTGATCTTGAATTTGCGCTGCGCCCCCGTGTCCTTCTGATAATCCAGAAAATCGAAAACTTCGAGCAGTTTGATGATTTTCTGACGGTTCCAGCGTTTGGCGATGTGCGCCGCCCACCCCTGTCCATATTGATGTCGGGGGCCGTAGTAGATCTCCGATCCGACCGCGGCCACGATGATGTCGGGCGCCGGGATCCGGTGCTTCTTCAGAATGGCTTTGACCGACTCGAGGCTGCGGCCGCTGGCCACCCCGAAACCGACGCAGCGGCGGTTGGCTTCGAGCACATCTATCAGGACCCCGAGTTCACTGTTGTTCTCGCCAATCAGGGTGTTGTCGATATCGGTGAACACAAACGCGTTGAGGTCGATCAGGCGTCGACCGATCCGGTCGGTGGGGACGGCCGGTGCCATGTCGTCGGCCTGGTTCCCCGCGGTCAAACGGCCGACAGCCTTGGCATAGGCGTCGGCATGGCTTTCCCAGGTGTAATACTTCCTGACGTTTAAGATCCCGTTTTTGGAAAAGGTTTCCCATACGGTCGGGTCGGCGATGATTTTGCGGAGCGCTGCGGCGATCGCGGCGGAGTCGGTGGCGTCGACCAGAATGCCGTTAACGCAATTCGCCACGATGTCATTGGGCCCGCCATCATTCGTGGCCACGATGGGCAACCCCGTGGCCGAGGCCTCCAGAAGGGTCAGCCCGAAGGGCTCCGTCAGGGCCGGATTGATGAAGACGCCGCGGCTTTCGGCGGCGATACGGTAGAGAGCGGGGACTTCATACTCGAAATCATGCTTCTTGGGAATGGCCATCTTGCCGTAGAGATCATACTTGTCCATGAGCAGCAGCATGCGGGTCAGCACGTCACGTTCATTGTCTTCCATCGTGTCGATGTCTTTACGGATCCCGGCGAAGATCGCCAGGTTGGCCATGGCCTGCAACTCCAGGTCCTCGCCGTAGGCCTTGATCAGCCCCGAGATGTTTTTGCGCTTGTCCGGGCGGCACAGGGCCAGGATCATCGGCTTTTCGGGGCTCAGAAAGAAGCGATTGAGCGCCTGGAGCATTGAGGCCTGGGCGAACATTGCGTTCTCCGAGGGGCTGCTGTCGGAGAGCTTGTCGTGGTAGGAGGGGTAGAACTTGTCGATATCGATGCCCGGCGGAATGACGGCGTACGCCGGCACGTCATGGTGGCGATAGCTGCCGTATTGCGTCTCGCGCTCCTGGCGGGTACTGGTGATGACCATATCCGCGTGGGCCAGAATGTTTTCCTCGACCTCGATGCGCTGATCGATCTTGTATTTTTTCTCCATCTCCCGGTGTGACATCCCGTCCGCCAAAAGCTTCTGCAGTTTGCTGCGGCCCAGACTGTGTCCGGTATAAACGAAGGGCATGCCGAGGAAATGCGACAGCTGCATGGCCACATAGCCGGCATCGGGGTAATGGCCGTGGACGATGTCCGGCACTTGTTTATGGCGTTTGATAAATTTGATGGTTTTGTCCACGAATTCGTCCAGATGTGGCCAGAGGCGTTCTTTGCGGATGTATTTGCGGCCCCCGCACTGGATCCGGATGATGCGGAATTTGGGATTGACCGTTTCGACCGCCGCGGCATAGTCGCTGGATACGCTTTTCTCGCCGATCAGGCGCGTGAACAGATCCACCCGGCCGATCTCGTCGCACCGGCTCAGGTGCTGGCCGAGCTCGACCACGTATTTGATTTGACCGCCCGTGTCGGCGTCGCGGCCCAGTTCCAGATTTTCGGCCCGGATCAGGCCGTGGATGCTGAACATCTGAATATACGGCTTCATGGCGTGGCGCTTTCCAATTGCTGCCTGACGGTTTTATAGATTGCCGTGTCGGCGGGCGTGGCCCCGGCCTGTTCGCAGATCCGGGCGGCAAATTCCGTAGCGGCGGCCAGGATCCGGGGCATCGGGCGGTGTTCGAGCATACCGGACGCCAGCACGGCCGCAAAGGCATCACCGGCCCCGACCGTATCGCGCACCTCAACGGCCGGCGGCGGCGGCGATTCGAACCGCTGTCCGTCCTGAAAGACGCAGCTGCCGCGGGCCCCGCGTGTAATTGCCAGGGTGTCGATCCGGAAAGCGGCCATCAGGCCGGCGGCGGCTGCGGACATGGTCGGGCCGGTGTTGAACAGGCCGGCGATGATCGCCAGTTCTTCATCATTGAGTTTGAGAATATCGGCGTGCTGAAGACAGTTTTCAATTCGTTTACGATCGTAGTGGGGTGCGCGCAGATTGAGATCGCAAATGCACCGGGTCTCGGGCGACCGCGTCTCGAGCAGCTGTTGAATCTGGGCCAGGCCGTGATCGCTGCGCTGCGCCAGCGAGCCAAAATAAATCATACCGGCATGAAACGGACGTTCCCCGGCGCTCAGCGATTGCAGGTCGATGAAATCGTAGGCGGCCGGCGCCACGATGTCGAAAGCCGGTACACCCTCGGCATCCAGCCTTACATTCACGCGTCCGGTGGCATGCTGTCTGTCGATTTGCACGTCAGCCGTAGCCAGCCCGTGCGTTGCAAGCATTGCCTCGATCCGCCGCCCATCGCGATCACCCCCCACCCGGGTCACCAGGCGCAGCCGATGGCCGAGATGATGAAGGTGGAAGGCAAAATTGAGCGGAGCGCCACCGATACGGTGGCCGTCGGGGAATCGGTCGACGAGGACCTCGCCAAGGACCAGAATCATGGGTTACGCGACCTCCGGGGCAGTTTGTGCGTCGTCAGCTCAAACGCCCATCCTGAACCACGACGCCCATAAGGGCTATCAGCCTGCCGTCCAGAATGCAAGCCAGGCCGCGGTCGGCCCTTGCGGCCGCCGGGCCGCCACGGAAAGGTCAGGGTCAATCGTTGGGAGTGCCAAAATACTGAAGGCAGGATAAAGGATTTGGCCTACGCGGCCTGAAACCACGCCTTCAATTGGTATCTGCACTGCAAAAGATACCGGCGAAGACGGGTGGCAGGGACTGACATCTCCCGTCAGCGGACGTTACAGGCGTACAACCCAGCGCATGCCATAGGAAAGAAGCAGCGTGGCCACCAGCCCGCCGCACCACAGCAAAGCAAACCAGCACCATTGACGTTGCTTTTTAGTAAGCGCTTTCATGCGAAGCCTTTCCCCGGAAGAGGTAGTAGCAATAGGCCGTGTAGCCCAGAACCAACGGCAGCAGGAATACCGTACCGATCAGCAGCAGCGACTGGGATTCCGGTGCGGCGGCGGCCTGTCGGAAGGTGACGGCCGTCGGCACGATCCAGGGCCACATGCTGATGGCAAGGCCCATGTAGCTAAGAACGAAGACGCCGATGCTGAAGATAAAAGGGCGCACCTCGCGGCCCTTGTGCAAGTCTCTCCAGATGAAGGCGAAAAAGAGCGCCGTGAGGAAAGGTACCGGGAGCAGATAGAAGAAATTGGGTAGACTGAACCACAGGGATCTCACCGCAGGGTCCATCACGGGCATGCTGATACTGACCACGGCGATGAACAGTCCGACATAGCCGAGGACATAGGAACCCGATTGGCGTGCCCACTGCTGAGTTTCGCCCTCGGTTTTCATCACCAGCCAGGTACTGCCCAGAAGCGCGTAACCGAAAACGAGGGCGATACCGACCATGATACTGTAAGCGTCGACCCAATCAAAGGCCCCGCCGGCATAGCGCCGGCCCTCGACCGTGATGCCCTGAACCACCGTGCCCAGCACCACGCCCTGAAAGAAGGTTGCCGTCAGCGAGCCGAAATGAAAGGCGTAATCCCAGATGCGCCGGGATTTGCCGCTGGCCTTGAAACGGAATTCGAAGGCCACGCCCCTGAAAATGAGCCCCAGCAACATGACGATGATCGGCACGTAAAGCGCCGGCATGAGAATGGCGTAGGCCAGTGGGAAAGCCGCAAAAAGACCCCCGCCGGCAAGCACGAGCCAGGTCTCGTTGCCATCCCAGAAGGGGGCGATGGAGTTCATCATGCGGTCGCGGCACTGGTCGGTGGGCGCGAAGGGGAACAGAATGCCGACGCCCAGGTCGAATCCGTCCAGAATGACATAGAGCAGCAGGGCCGTGAAAATCAGGCCATACCAGATGAGGGCGAGATCCAGGAAGGATTCGAAATTAAGCATGACCACCTCCCTCGCCCGCTACCAGCTCAGTCACGATCGGCGGCTTCTTGACGCCATGGGCACCGTAGGCCTCTTCGTCCGACGCCGGCCCCTTGTTGATCAAATGGAGAATGTAGTAGACCCCGGCGCCGAACACGAATGCATAGGTGATCACGAAGGCGGTGAGTGAAATGGCGATGTATGAAGCCGCCACCGGAGACACCATGTCGCTCGTACGCAGCACCCCATAGACGATGTAGGGCTGACGTCCGATTTCCGTCACGAACCAGCCCGCCAGAACGGCGATGAAACCCGAGGGCGCCAGTGCCATGCACCAGAACTGAAACCAGCGGGTATCGAAAAGCCGCTTGCGGAAATGAAGCACCAGGGCGATGGCACCGGTCAGAATCATCAGCATGCCGATGCCCACCATCACGCGGAAGCTCCAGAAGACCCATGCCACCGGCGGACGCTCGTCCTTGGGCCAGTCTTTGAGGCCCTTGACCTCACCATCCAGATCGTGTGTCAGAATCAGGCTCGTCAACTTCGGGATCTCGATGGCCCAGCGGTTGGTCTCGGCCTCCTGATCCGGCCAGGCGAACACGGTCATCGGGGCCCCTTTCTGGGTCTCCCACAAACCCTCCATGGCCGCCACCTTGGCGGGCTGATGCTCGAGCGTGTTGAGACCATGCAGGTCGCCGAGGACCAGTTGGGTGGGAGCGACAAATATGGCCATGATCATGGCCATGCCCAGCATGACCCGGGCGTGCTTCACATGACGCCCGCGCCACAGATAAAAGGAGGCGACGCCGGCAACCACAAAAGCGGTGGTGAGGTAGGCGGCAACCGTCATGTGGGCGAAGCGATAGGGAAAGGATGGATTGAAGATAACCGCCAGCCAGTCGGTGGGATAGAACAATCCGTCCTCGCCTGTCCGGAAACCCTGGGGTGTCTGCATCCAGCTGTTGGCGGACAAAATCCAGAAAGCCGATATCAGCGTCCCCACCGCCACGATGACGGTCGAGGCGAAATGCATTCGCGGACTGACACGGTTCCAGCCGAAGAGCATGACACCCAAAAACGACGCCTCCAGAAAAAAGGCCGTGAGAACCTCGTACCCCAATAGCGGTCCCAGCACATTGCCGGTGCGGTCGGCAAATTCGGACCAGTTGGTTCCAAATTGAAAACTCAGGACCACGCCCGACACGACCCCCATGCCGAAGGCCACGGCAAAAATTTTCACCCACATTTTGTATATTTCGGCATAAACCTGCTTGCCCGTTCGCAGCCAGCGCCACTCGAGCACCGCCAACCAACTGGCTAGTCCAATCGTGAAGGCCGGGAAAATGATGTGGAATGAAACCGTGAATGCAAACTGGATACGCGCCAAAAGGACGGGATCTAGATTGTCGAACATATTATCACCACCGTTATATTTCTTTTCGACAAATTTTAGACATTTTCATTGAATCGAGATTAAGGCGCGGCGCACGCTTGTCAAGTGAGCGCACCCAGCAAGCATGGTCGGGTGTGAAAGGCCCCCGCTTGGATGTTTGCGATGGGCGAGGAAAAACAAATTTTTGTCAGCGGTGGCGGGGGGTCGTTCGGGATTTGGTGTCAGACAACCGGCGTGGTGACCCCGGGTGGTGGACCTTGGAAACACCCGGGGCCGAGCGCCGCGTCATTCGGCACAGCCGCAGCCGGATTTATCGTCGTGGCAGCCGCCACCGCAGCCGCCGCCGCATCCGGCATGCTCCTGGGTCGCCGTTGGGCTGATGCCCACCACCTCGATGTCGAAGGTCAGGGCCTGACCGGCCAGCGGATGGTTCAGATCGACCGTGATCTGCTGGTCGTCCACGGCGGCGATCCGGGCGGGTATCTGCCGCCCGTCCGGCGAGGTCAAAGCAATGGCTTGCCCCACCTGCGGTTCCATTTCCGGGGGGACTTCGTTTCGCGGAAAATGGTGCATACGCTTGTCGTCGCGTAATCCGTAGGCTTCCTCGGGCGTTAGAGTGAACGTCTTTTTTTCGTTCAGAACCATGTCGTCCAGAGCGGCTTCGAAACCCTTGATCAGCTGGCCGGCGCCCATCTGCACCTCGAGCGGCATACGCCCCTCGCTGCTGTCGAAAACATCACCGTTATCGAGGGTCCCCTTGTAGTGGACACTGACATATAGACCCTTTTCAACTTTTTGCATGAATCACTCCTTCATTTTAGAATTTGAACCATCAACCTACGCACGGATTGACGCAAATCAATCATCATCTTGCGAAAAAGAACCGGGTTCAGCGCTGGTCTATAGGTTGCTGGGGAACCGACTGCAATTTGTCGACATCGTAGCCCACAGCGGTCAGCAGGTCCACGATCCGTTGGAAGTCCTCGGCGGGAATGGTCGGCGTCCGGGCCATGACCCACACATAATCGCGCTTGGATCGGCCGATAACGGTCTGGTCATAATCGGGGGTCAGAAAGATAATCCGGTATTCGGCCTTGAACGGCCAGATGAACTGCATGCCCCATAAGGCATTGCCACTGTCGGGCCGCACGAAACCGCGCGCTTTGAACGTTTTGGGGGGGCCGTCAAAGGCGCCTTTGTTGTAGGTGAAAGTCGTGATGACCGTTCCGTCCGTGTCCAGTCGATAGTTCTCCAGGGCGTTGAAGGCATTTTTTTCAAAGACGGTGGGGATGCTGGCAATGACGTACCAATCGCCCATAAAACGTTCCAGATCGACCGCCGGAACCGTGTCGATCGGCTGTGGTTTCTGGCAGCCGGTCATGGCCGCCACAATCGCCAGAACCATGAATGGATGAACAACGTTTTTCAAGAAGGCCCCTCCTCGGTTCGTTTGTGTGTATCGTTTCAGGCCTCGACCACGTCGGATCATGCTCGAATACTTGACTTTTGCAACGCTAGTCCTTGGGTTGCAAGTGTCAACCTCGATTGGCCGGGATGCCCGACGGGTCATTATAGCGTGGCCACATCACAGATAATCGTAGTATAGAGGTCGATATGAAACCAGCCGCCATCATGCAACATGGACCATCTTGCCAGCGGAAGGCTTGGTTTTCGCATTCATAGGCGAGGAGTTTAACCATGCACGCCTTTCTCGGTATCGATATCGGTAGCTTGTCCTGTGACGGGGTCCTGATCGACGATCACGGCAACCTTGTGGCATCGGCCGTGGTGCCCACCGGCGCCCGCAACCTGGAAGCCATCGAACGGGTGCGGCGGGAAATTCTGCAAACCGCCGGCCTGACGGCCACGGCCGTTCAGGCGACGGTGTCGACGGGCTACGGCCGCGAACGGGTGGAGGGCCGCCTGGCGGCTGTGACGGAAATCACCTGTCATGCCAGGGGAATGCAAACCCTCTTCCCGCAAACCGACATCCTGATCGATATCGGCGGGCAGGATAGCAAGGCCATCCGCATCGACCGCCAGGGCGGTGTCATGGATTTTGCCATGAACGACAAGTGTGCCGCAGGGACGGGACGTTTTCTGGAAGCCATGGCGCGCGCCTTGCAGGTCGATATTACCGAGCTGGGGGATCTGGGCCGCGGCGCCCGGGAAAACCTGACCCTGAGCAGCATGTGCACCGTGTTTGCCGAAAGCGAAGTGGTCTCGCTGATCGCCGACGGCACAGCGACTCGGGAGATTGTCGCCGGGCTGAACCGTGCCATCGCCTCGCGGATAGCGGCGCTGGTCAGACGGATCGGCGGCGACCTCGGGGCTTTCAACCTGGCCATGTCAGGAGGGGTGGCGCGCAACGGCGGCGTGGTCCGGGCGATTTCCGAGGTGCTGGGACGCCCCCTGGCCGTGCCGGAAGATCCCGATACCGTCGGTGCCTTCGGCGCCGCCCTGATCGCCCGCCAGCGCTGGCTTAAGGCCGCCGGCGCATAAGTCCGCAAACCGCCAACGGATGTTCCGGGGCGAAGGCTGCGTCGGCGTGATCGAACGTCGGGCGAAATGGAGCGTAACGCGTGCAGAATCCTCGCACAAACGGCGTTTCGGCAGGAACGCGCCCGCCAACACCGGTATCGCCGGGCCCCGGTGTTGGCAGCCCGACCCTGAAGCTCTGGCTGGCGTTCCTCTGTGCATACGGCCTTCTATTGTTGGCGGCCGCGAGCGGGGCCGCCGAGGGCTATACTCTGGTGCTCGAGGATGGGCGCCGGATCGACATCACCGGCTACGAAGAGACGGGCGACTGGGTCTACTACTACCGCTACGATGCCCGCATCGGTGTTCCCCGCAAAAAAATCAAAGCGATCGTCGCGCACACACCCCGCGAGCGCACGGTTCCCCTGGATGACGAAATCATGGGCCGCATTGCCCGTGCGCACGGGCGTCATTTCCGACTGGAGGACTTTGGGCGGGAAGCATATGTCGCGGTCGAAATGGCGCCGATCATGTCGCCGGAGGAACGGCGGGCCTACCTCCGCAAACTGCTTCAGTTGAAGCAGATGGCGATTTTCGCGATCGACGATCGACGGCAGGCCGCTGAAAGGCTGGGCGATGTGGTCGAACAGGGACAGCTGGAAGCGAAACTGATCCGCGCCTTGGTCGAATGGGTCCGGGGCCGCGAAGCGCTGGCGCGGATGGCCCGCAGCCAAGCGGCGGCCGAAGGGCCAATGGGCGACCATCCCTTACCGCCCGAAGGCGGGGTGGAGACTCTGACCGGCGGCGGTGCCGACATGCCGGCCGAATCCGGGACGACCCCGACCGCCCTGGAAGAACTGCACGACCGGCAGGAAACGCTGCGCCTGCGGGTAAAAAAGCACGCGCAGGTCAATCCGCACACAGGCGGCTTTCACGCCCGGCGGCAGGCTGAGGAAGAATTGCGGATCGTCGGGTTGCAGATCCGCTATTTCGAGCACCTGTCGGCAGCTCTTGCTGCAGGATCGAATGCGGCCCGGCGCGTCAACGCGGCACCGGCCGTTTCAGACGAATAGGTCAGCGTCTTCTTCCCTGCCGTGCCTCCTGGTTGCCTCCGGATTGCCTTTTGAATGGTTTCGATGTTAAATACCGCCAGCTGCGTGGCCGTCGCGAATGACGCGGCGCAACACCAGGCCGAACATCCGGCTGAACCGAAGCGAATGGGCCCGGGCGGCGCCGGCTGTTCATTCTGGCCCTCTTCGACGGGCCGCCCGGAGAATCCAAAGGAATCGATATGATCGTGCCTGTCATTCTCGCCGGCGGGGCCGGCACCCGGCTGTGGCCCCTGTCCCGGGAGCTGCACCCCAAGCAGCTTCTGCAACTGACCGGCCATCACAGCATGATCCAGAGCACGCTCGACCGCTTGGAGGGCATGGCCGATCTCGCCCCGCCGGTGGTGATTTGCAACGAGAGCCATCGCTTCATGATTGCCGAACAGCTGCGCGAAATCGGCATCCGTCCGCAGACGATCATGCTGGAGCCGGCCGGCCGCAACACCGCACCCGCCATCGCCGCCGTGGCGCTCCACCTGGCCCGGCACGCGCACCAGGACGACCTGCTCGTTCTTCCGGCGGACCACCACATCGAAGATCCGGCCGCATTCCACCGGGCGGTGGCCGCGGGGCGGGAGCTGACCGCGCGGAAATTTCTGACAACCTTCGGAATCGTTCCCACGGCGCCGGAGACGGGCTATGGCTATATTCAC
>JASJCV010000170.1 GCA_030065275.1 Desulfobacterales bacterium
CGTCAAGAGCCGCTTCTCCGGCCTCAAGCCGCACGTCTCGGTTCTGACCACCACCATCCGCGCCCTGAAGATGCACGGCGGCGGCCCCACGGTCGTGACCGGCAAAGCCCTGCCAGACGAGTACACCAAAGAGAACCTGGAGTGGGTGGAAAAGGGTTGCGAAAACATGGTGCATCACATCAACACCATCCGCAAAGCCGGCATCAACCCGGTGGTCTGCATCAACCGCTTCTACACCGACACCGACGCCGAGTGCGCCGTCATACGCAAGATCGCCGAGGCGGCCGGCGCCCGCTGCGCCGAGTCCAAGCACTGGGAACTGGGCGGCGAGGGAGCGCTCGAATTCGCCGATGCCGTCATCGATGCTTGCGAAGAAGAAAATGACTTCAAATTCCTGTATCCGCTGGAGATGAAGCTGCGCGACCGCGTCGATCTCATCGCCAAGGAAGTTTACGGCGCGGACGGTGTTGCCTGGGATGCTGCGGCCGAGGCCAAGGCCAAGATGCTCGAAAACGATCCCAAGTACGCCGACTTCACCACGATGATGGTCAAAACGCATGAGAGCCTCAGCCACGATAAAACCATCAAAGGGGCGCCCAAGGGCTGGACGCTGCCCATCCGCGACGTGCTGATCTACTCCGGCGCCAAGTTCCTCTGCCCCTGCGCAGGTCCCATCAGCCTGATGCCGGGTACCGGCTCCAACCCGGCCTACCGCCGCGTGGACGTCGATCCGGTGAACGGCAAGGTAACGGGGCTGTTCTAAACCTTAAACCAACGGTCGCGCCGGGGCTTCCGGCGCGGCCCGAACACTATCGATGGCCCGGGCATCCCGGGCCATTTTCTTTTGGGCGTCGATCCAGAAATAGGCAAGCGATGAAACGCGTCCTGCTGATCAATCCTTACTACCCCATCTCGGAAACCCCCTCACCGCCGCTGGGCCTGGCCTATCTGGCCGGGGCCCTGGAGGCCGCCGGCATCGATGTGCGTCTGCTGGACGGCGTCGTGGCCCCCCTGAACAATGGACATCTCACGAAGGCGCTCGAGACTTTCGTCCCCCACTGGGTGGGGGTTACCGCCGTCACCATGACCGTGAACCGGGCCCTCGATATCGTCCGCCAGGTCAAAGCCGTCGATCCCACGGTTCGGACCGTGATGGGCGGCCCGCACGTCAGTTTCACCGCCGAAAACACCCTGGAGGAGACATCGGAACTGGACGTGATCGTACGGGGCGAGGGCGAAGATACCCTCGTCGCCCTGGTGGCGGCCGACGGCGACCGCGATGCCTGGGCGGAGATTGCCGGACTGAGCTTTCGCCGGGGGAGCCAGGTCCATCACACGCCCGACCCCCCTGTGCTGCCCGGGATCGACCGGCTGCCGCCTCCGGCCCGGCACCTGATACCGCTGGGACGCTACCGCACCCTGGGCATGCCGGTCAGCCTGACCACCAGCCGGGGCTGCCCCTACCAATGCATCTTCTGCGTGGGGCGGCGCATGGTGGGTGCCCGCGTGCGCTACCGGCAGCCCACTGCCGTGGTGGACGAAATGGCCCACCTGGCCGGGCTGGGTTTCAAGCAGATCAACCTGGCCGACGATCTTTTCACCGCCAACCGGCGCCACTGCCTGGCGGTCTGCAACGAAATCATCGCGCGCGGCCTTGCCATCAGCTGGTCGGCCTTTGCCCGGGTGGACACCGTTTCCCCTGAAATCCTGGCGCGCATGCAGGCCGCCGGCTGCCAGGCGGTCTCTTTCGGGATCGAATCCGGCAGCCCAAAAATTCTCAAAACGGTGCGCAAGGGCATCCGCCTCGAACAGGCGGTCAGCGCCGTGAAGATGTGCCGCGATGCCGGGATTGCCCCACTCGCCTCATTCATTCTGGGGCTTCCCGGCGAAACCCCGGAAACGCTGGCTGCCACCCTGGCCCTCGGCGAAAGGCTCGAAAAAGAGGGCCTGTGCTACGGTTTCCACCTGCTGGCCCCGTTTCCCGGTACCGAGGTCCACGCCCGGGCCGCCGACTACGGCCTTGAAATTCTCTCGGCGAACTGGGACGACTATCATGCCAATCGGGCCGTGTGCGCCCCGGAGGGCCTCGATCCCGCCCGGCTCGATGCCCAGGTCCAACGATGGGAGCGGCGCCTGCACGTCTACCTGGAAGACATCCGCCGCAAGATAGCCGGCGGTACGGCCACCCCGGAGGAACGCGGGCAGATCGTGAACATGGAGCGCACCGTGATTCTCTATGAAATGATGATGGGGGAAGTGCTGGCAAAGGCGGCGCCGGCCGGCCGCGAGGCGGCCTCGGAAACCGAAGCATTCGTTCAGCTCGCCGAACAGGCCGTCAAAGCCATTCCGGACTTCACGCCGGACCAGATCGCCGACGCCCTGCAGGAGGCCCGCCGGCGAAAAGGGCTGCGGCAAATCCGCCGAGGTGAATTCATTCAATGGGAGTGGATAGACTACCTCTGATGGATTCAAATAGGATTCAAGGGTTCCAGGGTTCGAGGGTTCAAGTGCTTAAGGTAAAATACCAAGTCAGCTGAACGGTGTTCATGTTTGGAATTGTCCGGGTTCTGGAAAAATTTGGCAGTAATTCATTGTAGGTAAACCCTTGACCCCTTGAATCCTGGAACCCTCGGATCCTGATAATCTCCGGTTGCTGTCACTCACTATGTATTCCCTCAAAATTCGCTCCTTCGCGCAAACAAAACGGGCAGTCCATGGGACCGCCCGTTAATACACTGATAAGCCTGATGATTATTATGCCGTCTTGCCCATCTCCTCGTCCCGCAGCACCCGCCGCAGCACCTTGCCCACGTTGGAGACGGGAATCTCGTCGCGGAACTCGATCCGTTTGGGGCGCTTGTAGCCCGCCATGTTCTCCTTGCAGAAGGCCCGGATTTCCTCCTCGGTGCAGGTCTGGCCGGCGATGAGCTTGATGAAGGCCTTGACGATCTCTCCGCTCTTATCGTCCGGCACCCCGACCACGGCCACCAGTTCCACCTTGGGATGGGTGAAGAGAATGTCCTCCACCTCCCGGGGGTAGACGTTGAAGCCGCCCACCAGGATCATGTCCTTCTTGCGGTCGGTGATGATGATGTAGCCGTCCTCGTCGATGTGGCCGATATCGCCGGTAAGGAAGTACCGCCGCCCCCCGATTTCCCGAAAGACCTCGGCGGTTTCGTCCGGCCGGTTCCAGTAGCCTTGCATGACCTGGGGCCCGCAGATGGCCACTTCGCCGTCTTCGCCTCTCGGCATCTCGGTTTCACTGGTTTCGACATCCAGGATCTTGATATCGGTACCCGGCACCGGAAACCCGATGGAACCGATTTTGCGCGTATCCGCTCGGGACGGATTGGCCGTCGCCACCGGGGCGGTTTCACTCAGGCCATAGCCTTCGAAGATGATGGCGCCGGTCGCTTCCTCGAAGCGTTTGCAGACTTCGGGCGGCAGGGGGGCCCCCCCGGAGAAGCAACCCATCAGCGAGGTTAAATCGAATTGGTCGATAAGCGCGTGGTTGGCAAAGGCCACGAAGATGGTCGGCACGGCCGGCATCAGGGTGGGCCGATGTTTTTGCACGATTTTGAGGACTTCGGTAAACGGCGGATCGCCCGCCCGGGGGTCCGGCACGCAGACCAGACGGCTGCCGGAGGCACAGGCCGAAAGCATGGCCACCGTCATCCCGAAGCTGTGATAAAAAGGCAACACCCCCAGGTAGCAGTGGAAACCGCCGATGCGCAGATTTTCCAAAGGTCCGTCTTCTTCGTGGGCGAAGCGGGCCCAGGCATTCAAGGCCTTGACGTCGTAGACGAAATTCGAATGGGTCAGGGCCGCGCCCTTGGGCACCCCGGTGGTGCCGCCGGTATAGATGATCAGAGCCAGGTCTTCGGATGGATTGATCGTAATCTCCGGGGGCTCGGGTTTGGCGCCGGCCACCACGTTGTCAAAAAAGAGATGTCCCGGCTCGTAACGCTCGGCCTTGGGAATTTTTCCCAGCAGCCCTCCGAGAAATCCCTTCAACCAGGGAAGATAAGACTTGACACTGCAGATCACCACGGTCTTCACGGCGGTATCCTTAACCGCTTCGACCGTGGTGGGATAGAACTGGGGATGGTCCATGCAGAACAGGGCCTTGGCCCCGGCATCGTTCAACTGGTAGTTGAGCTCCGAAGGGGTGTAGAGCGGGTTGCAGGTCACGCACACCGCCCCGGCCTTGAGGATGCCAAAATAGATCTCCGGGTAGTGCGGCAGGTTGGGCAGGAAGATCGCCACCCGGTCACCTTTACCGATCCCCTGGGCATTCAGGAAGTTGGCGACGCGATCGGCGGTTTCCCTGACCTGGGCGAAGGTGCGGGCCGCATCGTTGAAGATGGTGTAGGTCTGGTCGGGATAGGTTGCAGCCGCATCGTCTAGAATTGTGAACAACGGTCGGTCGTAATCGCTCAGATCGTGCGGTACACCTTCGGGCCAGTGGGGCGTGGGCCAAGCGTGATCGGCCATTGAAATCCTCCTGTCCTTTGAAGATTTAGGTGTCGGCGGCGCACTATGTCGATGAAGGCGGGGCGAGATACGCACCATAACTACTGAATCGCGTTCAGACCTGTCAAGCAAAACCCGCCAGGAAGGCGACAGCGGATGACACGCCGATGGTACGGCCGGCGGAAACGCTTAGCGGCCGCCGGCATCTTTCCAGGCCGGAAAAGCCTCCCGGTAGACTTCGAGATCTTCGCGCCCAAGTGTCGTGGTGAAGACATCTTCGCGGTTTTCGCAGTGATAGCGCACCACCCCCTGAGCGTCGATCACACTGGAGTCTCCCTGGTAGGCCAGGCCATTGCCGTCGGTGCCCACGCGGTTGACGCCCACGACATAGGACTGGTTCTCGATGGCCCGGGCCCGGAGCAGCGCACGCCAGTGCCCGGCCCGCGCCGCGGGCCAGTTCGCGACAAAGAGCGCTACATCATAGGCGCGTCCGCGGTTGCGGCACCATGTCGGAAACCGCAAATCGTAGCAGATAAAAGGCCGCACCTTCCATCCCTTGACGTTTACGGTCAGCCGTTCGCGGCCGGCAGCGTATACCTTGTGCTCCCCGCTCATGCGGAAGAGGTGCCTCTTGTCGTAGGTAGAAAACCGCCCGTCCGGCCGGACCCACAGCAAACGATTGAAAAGCGAACCGTTGGCACGAATGATGACGCTGCCGACGAGGTCGGCGGCCAGCTCGCGCGCCAGGTGCTGCATCCATTTGAGAGTCGGGCCCTGCATGGTTTCCGCCAGCGAGGGAGCGTTCATGGTGAATCCGGTGGAAAACATCTCAGGCAGAACGACCAGATCGGTGCGGTTTGCCAGCGGCCGCAGACGCGCTTCGAACCGTTCGCGATTGGCCTGGCGCTGCTCCCAGACGAGTTCGCTCTGGACCAGGGTGAGGATCAGATCCGACATAGCTTTTCAACCGCCTCTTCAAGGGTGTGGTCGTGCTTGGCAAAGCAGAAGCGCAGCACGCGGTCGTCGCGGCGATCGTGGTAAAAGACCGACGGCGGGATCGCGGCCACGCCGTATTCGGCTGTCAGGCGATGCGCAAACGCCACGTCGGCCTCGGTGCTGACGGTCGAATAGTCGACCATTTGGAAATAGGTCCCCTGGCAGGCCAGCGGACGCAGGCGGGTCGCCGCCAGCAGATCCCGGAAACGGTCGCGTTTGGCCTGGTAGAAATCGGCCAGGGTCAGGTGATCGTCGCAGGTGCTCAGATGGTCGGCCAGGGCCATCTGCACCGGCGTGCTGGTGGCAAAGGTCAGGTATTGGTGGATCTTGCGGAATTCGGCCGTCAGGGCCTCAGGTGCCAGACAGTATCCGACCTTCCATCCAGTGGCGTGGTAGGTCTTGCCGAAAGAGCTGATCACGAAACTGCGGTCCCTGAGCATCGGCGAGGCGACCATGCTGAGGTGGGGCCGCCCGTCGAAAACGATGTGCTCGTACACCTCGTCGCTGACAACATAGAAAGCATGCCGGTCGGCGACAGCCTCCAGCGCGGCCACGTCCTCAGCCGCCAGCACCATGCCGGTCGGATTGTGGGGCGCGTTCAGCATCAGGCACCGCGTACGGGGGCTGATGGACCGTGCGACGGCGTCCCAATCGATACGGTAGTCGGGAAAGGACAGGGGCACGAATACGGGCCTGCCACCGCTGAGACGCACCACCGGCTCGTAGGCGTCATACGCCGGCTCGATGATGAGCACCTCGTCGCCGGGGCGCACCAGCGCCGTCACCGCGGCATACAGCGCTTCGGTGGCTCCCGAGGTCACCGTGATCTCCGTTTCCGGGTCGCAGCGGGCGCCGTAGAGCGCCTCGACCTTGGCGGCAATCGCCGCGCGCAGGGCCAAGACCCCCTGCATCGGGGCGTACTGGTTGTGGCCCGTCTGCATGTGGTGGGTCACCCGGTCGATCAGCTGGGGGCTGACGTCGAAATCGGGAAACCCCTGGGAGAGATTGATGGCGCCGGTCTCCTGGGCCAGCCGGGACATGACCGCAAAAATGGTCAGACCCACGTCGGGAAGTTTTGATTCCATCCGCGTACGACCTCCGTCGGGCAGCGGCGGGCGGCCTGGACGTCAGTCCTCCTGCAGGGCCGCCATGTCCAGATAGTGGTCCAGGGCCTCGGGATTGCGCAGGGCGTCCTTGTTGGTCACAGGCTCGCCGTGGATCACCTTGCGCACGGCCAGCTCCACCTTTTTCATGTTCAGGGTGTAGGGCACATCGGCGACGGGAACGATCTTGGCGGGCACGTGCCGCGGCGAGGCATTGGCCCGGATGGTGGCGCGAACCCGGCTTTCGAGTTCCGGCGTCAATTCGCACCCCGGCGCCATCTGCACAAAGAGAATCACGCGTACGTCGTCTTTCCAGTTCTGCCCCACCACCACGCAGTCGGCGATCTCCTCGATGGGGTCGATCTGGCGGTAGATCTCCGCCGTACCGATGCGCACCCCGCCGGGGTTGAGGGTGGCGTCCGAACGCCCGTGCATGACCACACCGCCGCGCGCCGTGATGGTGATGTAGTCGCCGTGGCGCCAGACGCCCGGATAGACGTCGAAATAAGCCTTATGATACTTCGCCTTATCGGCATCGTTCCAGAAATAGATGGGCATCGAGGGAAAGGCCGCCGTGCACACGAGCTCGCCCTGTTCGCCGACAACGGGCTGGCCGCTGGCGTCGAAGGCCGCCACTTTCATGCCCAGCCCCCGGCACTGAAGCTCCCCGGCGTATACGGGGCCCATGGGGTTGCCCAGGGCAAAGCAGCCGTTGAGATCGGTGCCGCCTGAAATGGAGGCCAGCTGCAGGTCCGGCTTGATATGGTCGTAGACGAATTCGAAGCCTTCGATGGACAGGGGCGAGCCCGTGGAGAGCAGCGCCCGCAAGGGTTTGAGATTGTAGTCTTCCCGTGGTTTGACGCCTGCGGCCTGCAGGGCAGCGATATACCCGGCGCTGGTGCCGAAGACCGTGATGCCTTCTTCGTCGGCCAGTTCCCAGAGCGCGCCCGGATGGGGATGAAAGGGGTTGCCGTCGAAAAGCACCAGTGCCGCTCCGGTGGAAAGGGCGCAGGCCAGCCAGTTCCACATCATCCAGCCGCAGGTGGTGAAGTAGAAGATCGTGTCGTCGCGCGTCAGGTCGGTGTGCAGCACAAGCTCCTTCATCTGGTGCAGTAAAATGCCGCCGGCGCTCTGGACCATGCATTTGGGAAGCCCCGTGGTGCCCGAGGAGTACATGATGTAGAGCGGATGGTCGAAGGGCAGTTGGGCAAAGGCCAGCTCACCGCCGTCGTTGGCCGCGAAGTTGTCGTACAAGACGGCGTTGGGCACCTTGCCGATATCCGGCGAGGCGTCGGTGTAAGGCACCACCACCACCTTTTCGATGGAAGGCAGCTGGGCCAGGATGTCGGCGATGCGGCCCAGGCTGTCGATGGCCTTTCCTTTGAAGAGGTAGCCGTTGGCCGTAAACAGCACCTTGGGCTTGATCTGGCCGAAGCGATCGAGCACGCCTTTGATCCCGAAATCCGGCGAGCACGACGACCACACGGCCCCCATGCTGGTGGCGGCCAGCATGGCCACGATGGCCTCGGGCATATTGGGCATGAACCCCACCACCCGGTCGCCCGCGGTCACGCCGCAGGCTTTCAGCGCCGCCGCCACCCGAGCGACGGCCTGGTAGAGATCGGCGTAGGTCATGCGCCGCACCGGGCGGTCTTCACCCTTGAAAATCAGTGCGGTTTGCGTGTCGCGGTAACGCAGGAGGTTCTCGGCAAAATTGAGGCGCGCGCCCTCGAACCACTGGGCCCCGGGCATCTTGCCGGGGTCGTCCACCACCCGGTCGCCGGCCCGGGAGGCCCGGACCTCCAGAAAATCCCAGGCCGCCGCCCAGAAGTCGGGGATCGCCTCGACCGACCACTGGTAGAGTTCGTCATAATGCGTAAAAGCGGTGCCATGGCGCTGGTTCACATGCTGCATGAAGCGATGCATATTGCTTTGCGCGATCTGCTCGGCGCTGGGTTCCCACAGCAGCTTGCTCATGCCCGTCAATCCTTTCTAACGGGGCCCAGGGCCCCCGGGTTGGTATTGAACACAAGACGACGTCAGGGCGTCTACTGGTCGTAGAGCACCGCCAGGATTGTCGCCTGCCCGCTTTTGGCGGCGATCAGGTGCGGTGTCGTCGACAGGTAGTAGATGCTGTCACCCGGAGCCAGCTCGAACTTTTCGTCGGCGATCTGCATGGCCACCGTACCCTCCAGTACGTATATGAATTCCTCGCCGTCATGGATCGAGAGCTCCCCCCGGGGGTTTTCCTCCAGGGTGACCATCAGGGCCTCCATGTGACGGCCCTGAACTTCGGGGGCCAGGCTTTTGTAGGTATAAAGCTTCTGGGTGCCAGCCTGGCCCGTCGAACGGGAGACGATTTTCTGCTCCTGGCGGCGGGTGATCGAATAGAGCCGGTCGCCCACACCGGACACCAGGCGGCCGAAGGCGCTGTCCAGCGCCTTCGAAAGCTTGATCGCCGTTCCCAGCTGGGGGTAGACTTCCTTCTTCTCGATCTGGTCCAGCAAGTCTTCATCGAATCCGGTCAGCTTGGAGAGATCTGCCAGGGAGAGGCCTTTGGATTCGCGGATGCGCTGCACGCGATTACCGATCTCCTCCAAACCCTCACTGGCGGGGGCGTCGATCTGACCTGTCAGATCTTCAAAATAGTCCACATTGATGTGGGGCTTCTGCTCTTTGCTTCCCATTGATCGACTCCTTTTAATATTTCCATCCTACCCGGCATATAATTGTCTAACGCTCTCGGGCAGCGTTCCATCTTTCAACATGAAGGAGCGGCAGGGCATGGATGGGCGGCCAACGCTCTTCTGTGTGGCCGCAAACTTATCAAGCACATCGCTTCGAAAATCGTGTCCCAATTTCATCAGCATGTCCTGGTTTATACCGGTTTCGACCCCGATTTCATGAAACATCGACACCATATCCTCCGTTGAAATCAACCCGTGATTGAAGTGATCGCTGTAGTAATCGCCTTCACGACCTTCAATGACAACGCCGTCCACCGCATTCGCCGGCTGTCCGCCGATGCCTGATAAACAGGATTCAAAACGAATGATACCGGCTTTAAGCGCGGCGGCTGCATTTCTTAGCGCCGATGCCATGTTCTTGGTGTGAAAATGGGCGATGTAAAGGTTGGGGGCTGAATAGTCCCGACCATCCGGCCCGGTACCCATCTCCTGGGGGTCAAGTACACGGCTGAAAAACTCATGGGATTTGTGATAATCCGTAACCGAGCCGTCATGGTCGGC
>JASJCV010000171.1 GCA_030065275.1 Desulfobacterales bacterium
CGACACCATGGTGGCACACCATGGCGACGTGGTCATCGGGGTTGATTTCTGCCAGGAAACCGTCGAGCGGCAGCAGGCGGTGGGACGCAATGTCATCCTGGGGGACCCCACCGACCCGGATTTCTGGGAACGGGCCACTCCCGAAGAGGACGGCCAGGACCGTGTCAAGATGGTGATCCTGGCCATGCCCAAACACGCTGCCAATCTGGCGGCGGCCAAATTCTTGCGCCAACTGGAATATGAAAACGTGATCGTCACCACGGCCAACTACGAGGACCAGGTGGCCGAATTGCAGGAGACGGGCGTCAACGGAGCCTTCGATTTCCGCACCGAAGCCGGTATCGGTCTGGCCGAAGAGGCCCATCAACTGCTGGAGGAACATCTGCTGCGCCAGCAGCGCACGGGCTGACCCCACCTTCGATCGCCGCTATTTTAATGGGTAAGCGAAGCGTCGCTTCCGGCTGCATCGATTTGATTGAAATGCTGTGGTCAGAGGTGCTGGAAGCGGGAGGTGATGGCAAAGCGCTGAGACGGTTCAGGGACGGGTTCGGGACGCGCCCCGGCAAGCGTGCGATGAGCACCTGTCGGCGGATGGATCAGCTTTCGGTCTTGTCGAACCATCTCCAGAAGGCGTCCGATCCGAAAGGTTCGGGTGGAACATCGATGGCATCGTCACCTTCGATCTCGTCTTCCGCCACGCAGGACTGGAAGAGTTCCACCGGAAACGATGCCGTGGTTTCCTCAGGGTCCGCGTCGCCGGGCCTGATGGGCGTGATCTTCCAGGCCACGTCCCCGTAGCCTGCATCGCGAAAGGCGTTGGCGACGCGCAGGATGGCCGCCTCGTTCAGTTCCTCGGAATCGATGACCCGCGTGTATTTGACCTGAAGGCGCTGGTCTTCCTCGGCGCAGGCGTCGACCGGGTATTTCTGACGGTACTCCCGGTCGCTGTCCGGACCCAGATGCTCGTGGATAAACGGCTGGATGTCGCTGTAGGCCACTTTTTCGGCCAGCAGCGCCATTATGGAAACACGTACCCTGCCCTCCATCGGCTCAATGGCTCCTTTTGCGGTCGGCGCCGCGTTTGACGGAATGTCTTTCGCCCAAGGCGGCGGCCACCTTTCAGGCCTTCTTTACTTCTCCACAAAGCAGCCGGGGATGTCAAGGCTAAGTCCCTAATTTTATAATTTTTATTTACATTTTCCTACACACCCCCCTAAACAGATTTAATGGTGGCCGAATAATCGTCTACGCCGTTTACAGCTAATAAATTATTTTTAGTCCCTGCAGGATGGTTGCGCATGACTGTGGCGGGCGGGACGCGCCGGGATCCTTGGTCCGGGCGGGATCGATCACCGGTCAAGCGGATGTTTTGAAGATTTCCCGATGGACGATCAATTCGCGCCGAACCGCAGGGAGCGCCCCACCGCATTTGATGCGGCAGTATTCGCAGGGCGGCGCCTGTTCGAATACGCTGCGGAAATAATCACCCTGCAGGATATCCGCCAGGGGACGTGTCTTGAAATTGATGGCCGCCAGGTGCTTTTCCACCAGGGGGACGATGAAGCCGAAGCGCCGGTTGTGCTCGGTTATGTACATGATGTGGGCCTGGCAGCATGGATGGACGGTGCCGTCGGCGGCGATGAAGATCGATCCTTTGTGGAGTGGCTTGCATCGGGCTGTCGTCTGATCGGCGCTGAGGGCTGCGAACAGATCCCGCTTGACCGCCACATTGAAGGCGTCCGGGGCCTCGAGCCGGTCATCGTAGTCGCGGGAAACCACGGCGGAGAACCCGAAGAAGCCGATCTCGCGGGCCATTCGGCAGGCCGCCTCGACCTGGTCCTGGTTATGCCGGAAAACGATGAATTTCCAGAAAGCCGCACCACCGGCGGCAATGAAGGCCGCGGCGTTGCGCAGGATGGTGCGGAAGTCGGTCCCCACCCGGTGACGGGCATGGGTGTCGGCCAGGCCGTCGATGCAAAACCCCATCAGACCCCGACCCCAGGCGCGTCCCAGGGAGGCCCACCAGTCTTCGGACTGCACAGCCCCGTTGGTGTCACCGCCCATGACGACTTCGGCGTTGAGCGCGTGCATGTGGGCAACAATCGACGGAAAATCCGGGTTGGTACACAAATCCCCGAAATTGCCCCCGTAGTTGATCCACTTGAGCCGGCGGAGCATCGACGCGGGCAGCCGCCTGAATTCATCCAGGGTGATGAGATGGCGACCGTACACACGCACCTTCTGCATGCGGCTGCAAAATGGGCAGCGGGCATTGCACCGGGATGAGGGTTCGATGTGCAGTCCTTTGATGTCTTCGGGTGATAGCATGAGTCGCCCTTTGCGTAGGCGTTAAGGGTTGCGGGCGATCAGACCTGAATATTGCATGATAATTTTCGGCACACTAAATTTTGTAATAATATATCAATAATATAAGCGCTATTCGAGGTATGATTTGCCGGTGACGGTATCTAACCGGCTTCGATTTCCGGTAACGCCGAAAAATTTAAATCTGAAAGCATATTTAATATTTTTTTAATCAAATTTTTTAATTAGTTATAGCATTAAATCTAATGCGTAGCATTAGACTTTTTGACAATGAACATCTTGATCGCCTGAACAATCCGGGCTTAGCAGCCGATTACGACCTCCGGGAAGTGCGGGAGGCATCGGCGCCAGTGGCCCGAGTTGACCGCCGCCGGCGGTCGGGCGGTCAGCGCCACGGGGTTTGACGGCCGCGCCACCCTGATCTATAGCGATGGTATCTGACCTGGTCGGCGCGAGTGTCGCCGCAACCACCGCCCGGGCCGATCGTCGACCCGGAAATGCCCGTTGAGCCGCCATGACCCAGAAAATTATTCTCGATATCGACAATGCCTTCACGATGCCCGCTCAGGACACCGACGACGCACTGGCGCTGGCGCTCGCCCTGGTCTCCCCCGAATTGGAACTGGTGGGTGTTACCACCTGTGCGGGCAACTGCCGGACAGAGGCGTCCACTCGCAACACGCTACGCCTTCTCCAGGCCGCCGGCGCCGAAGGAGTGCCGGTGGCCGAAGGCCGGGCCAAACCGCTCAAACGCGACCGCGAGGCTCACTTTCGCTATCTTGCGCATAAAAGCGCCGGACCGCAAGCGCGTTTCTGGCACGATCTCCCGGCGCCACCGGCGGTGGATTTGAAGCCGCTGGCGATGCCGGCGCACGCGTTCACCGCCCGGTTGCTGGCCCGGTTTCCGAATGAACTGGTCTACGTCGCTCTCGGTTCGCTGACCAACCTCGCCCTGGCGCTGGAAACGTCTCCCGAACTGGCGCAGACGATCAAACGAGTGGTCCACATGGGCGGCAGCTTCGCGCCCCGTTCGGGCCCGCCCTTTGTCTGGTCGACCCCCGATATCCCCGACGACGTCTGGCGGACCACGCTGCGGTTCAACACCGCTTTCGACCCCGAGGCGTCGGCGGCGGTGTTCCGCTCGGGCGTCCCGCTGACCTTCATCACGGCCAACGTGACCAGCCGGGTTTTCCAGCGCCCGGCCCACCTTGAGCGCCTGCAGGCGGCGCAAACGCCGTTTCACCGCTTCCTGTACACCTACGCCCGTCCGTGGGTGGAGTGGTCGGTCGCCGAACGCCGGCTGCCGGGCGCTCACATGCACGACCCCCTGACCGTCGCCGCCGTCATCGACCCCGCCTTCTGCCGTCTGGAAACCCTTTACCTGGACACCGAAAGCTATCTGGGGGGGCAGACCCCGTGGCTCGTGCACGAACCCGCGGGACGGCCGGTCGAGGTGGCCACCGATGTCGACACCGCCCGCTTCGAAGCCTTCCTGGCCGAACGGCTCACCTGGACGGTGCTGCCGATCTATCGACCACGCGCTTAAAGCTTCTGCTTCCGGAAAAATGCGCCGCAACCGCCAGGTCATGCGGATGTCGGCGGATGCGCCGCGGCGCGTTCAGCCCCGGGCGCCGCAGGCATCGGCGTAATGGGCGATCACACCGCCGATCTGATGACGGATGATGGCCTCTGGTTCGGGGGCGAGACGCCCATCGGCCACACGCGGATAGATCGCCGGCAGATGTTCTGCGAACAACGGCGCCGGCGGCGGGTATCGGCGCAGGTTGGCCACCAGCCGTTTGAAGGCCGCCTGCGGGCCGGGATAATGCCAGTAATAGCGGATGCGGTCCGAATAGCTGTGGATGCGCAGCCATCG
This sequence comes from Desulfobacterales bacterium, assembly GCA_030065275.1. Taxonomy (GTDB): domain Bacteria; phylum Desulfobacterota; class Desulfobacteria; order Desulfobacterales; family UBA5852; genus JABZFP01. The sequence goes on from JASJCV010000171.1 coordinate 4,202, forward strand.
GGTTTCCTCCGCAGCCCCCTGGTAATGCTGCTGCCAGTGCCGCGGATCCGCGAGCATGGCGGCTTCCATGGTTTCAATCAGCCGCGAGCGCCGCACCCCGCGGCGTGTGGCCAGGGTCAGCTGTTCGATCCGCGCCAGCGCGAACGCCGTCTCCCTGAAGGCGTAGGTCAACCAGGGACCGACTTTGAGAATGGCCATCCGGCTGGCGATCATTTGCCCCAGCGCTCCGGGGGTCTGATAATCGGTGGCGTGCGCCTCGTAGACCACACCGGGCAGGGCGTCGATCAAAGCGATCAGGGCGGATGCCCGCCCGGCATCGAAGGGCTGGACGTTGCGGCATGAAAAATCGGCGCCGGTGCGCACCACGACGGCCACGACCCGCGGCCAGGCGATTGCCAGCCCGCTCTTGGTCATGGCCTTACGGACGGCGCCGACGAACGCCGCGATCTCCTCCGGTGGGCTGACCCGCTCCCGGTCCGCGGCCGCGGTTGCCCCGCCCGGCAGGGGCACATCGGAGCCCAGCACGTAGATTGGGGGCTGTTTGCCCGCCCGGCGGACGGTGTTTTCCGCCACGCGCATCAAATCGACGGTGCGCTGGACGATCAGATCCATGCACAGGCTGCCGTTCGGCCCGCGTGGATCATCCCTGCAGGGGGTGGTGGTGTCGAGGTGCAGTTTGGCGAATCCGCCGCCCACCAGCTCCCGTACGAGCGCCCGCGCCTTGGCCATGGCCCCGATCGCCGCCCCTGCGGACCAGGGATGGGGGCCGACATGATCCCCGCCGAGGATGACCCGGCCCCTGGCCATGCCGAGGGCCGCCGCCTCACGCCGGACCATGACCGCGAAATCGGCGGGCGTCAGGCCGGAATAGCCGCCCTCGGGGTTGACCTGCTGGGCGGTGGCCTCGATCAGCACCGGCCACCGGTCGCGCCGGGCCTGCCGGAGGGCCGCCTGGATGGCGAGGCGGTTGACCGTACAGGCGGCGTAGACGCCCTTATGCTCGCCCCGCCGGTTGGCCTGGAGGATGTCCGTCAGCACCGCGGTCACGCCGACGCTGTCCTTCCCCGGACGTTTGGGATTTGATTCAATGATATCAATCACAACGGGCTATAACGGCCCCAAGCGCGGCTTGACACCGGTGCCGTTTTTTTAATAGTTTGGAATATTTACTTCCAGCATTTCACACTTGACCTGCGGGAGCGCAATGTCAAATTCAACGGAAGGCCCCCGGGCGCCCAAAAAGCATCATTTTTCGGCCCGGATTGCCACCATCCTCGTGTTCAGCCGGCCTTTGCTCGTTTTCGCCGGTATGCTCTGCGCCATCGCGGTCATGTGGAAACAGGACCCGGTGATCTACACGATCGGGGTCTGCCTGCTCCTGCTCTCCACGACGTTCGACCTTGTGGACGGGTGGTTCGCCGCCCGCTTCGTGCCCCATGCGCCGCTCGCCCCGCTGGCCGACCGGCTCATGGACAAACTGGTCTATTCGATCATCTTCCCGGTCATTGCCGTGGGGATGATGTGGCGCCTGATCGTGATCACGCCCGATCCCACCCGCGCCGAACTGCTGCACGCCGTGTTTGTGCTCCTGCTCTGCGTCACCGTGCTGATTCGTGACAATTTTGCGGCGTTCATGCGGGGTTTCGCCATCCGGCAGGGCGCCGAGCCCGCGATGAGCGAATACAACCGCATGCGAACCATCGTGGCCGCCCCGGTCAGCGCCTTGCTCTACGCCTACGCCTTCCACGTGCCCGAAGGCCCGCCCTCGTGGGTCTATTTCAAGATTTCCTGGCTGGCCAACTTTCCGCTGCGGGGGCTGTTCTTCATCGAAATCCTTTTCCTGGTCATCAACTTCGGTTCCATTGCCGGGTACTGCCGCAAATACGGCCAGGCCTGCCTGGACGAGCTTTGCATGGGCAACGAAGTGCTGCGCCGAAGGATTCTGGCCTTTTTCCCCAACGCCCTGACGGTGATGAACGCCATGATGGGGCTGATTGCCGTTTTCTTCGCTTACCAGGGACGCGTGCGCGAATCCTACCTCATGCTCCTGGGGGCGGCCACCTTTGACAAACTCGACGGCATGGTGGCGCGCCGCCTGGGACTGACCGAGCCCCTGCCCGAAGAGGCGGCCAAGCGCAAGATCAATCTGGGCAATCTCATGGACGACTTTGCCGACGCCGTGAGTTTCTGTATCGTGCCCGCCTGGATATTCCACGTGATCATGACCGACTACGGCAGTGGTCGGATGGCCTCGCTGCCGATCGGGCTGGTGGCCCTGGGCTACGCCGCCATGGGGATTGTCCGCCTCGTCTATTTCACCATCGACAAGGCGCCGATCCCGGGCTTTTTCAAGGGCCTGCCCACGCCGGCCGCCGCCCTCCTGGTGGTTCCCCCGCTGATCATGCTGACGCAGGCTCAGGCCCAGGGGTCGACCTGGGCCATGTTCTGGGAGTATTTCGCTTTCGGTCTCACGCTGTTCACGGCCCTGCTGATGAACTGCTATTTCATTCGCTACCTGCACATGGGACGCTACATGAGCCGCAACCCCTGGATTACACGCCTGGGGCTGGCGGTCCTGCTGAGCGTGGTCACGCCCTATTTCGGCGTCGTTTGCCTGGTATTCGTGATTCTTTATGTCCTCTCTCCGCTGGTGACCTGGCGCATCGACCCCGAGGAGGCCGCCCGGGAGGGACGCGTCGAAACCATCCGGTCCGGTTGACGCCGCCCGTCCATCTTGACACGACTGCGGCCAGACTCTATACGCCCTCTATTTCACGCATCACCACCAACAGACGACCCAGGAGGTCCCCATGGAACCATGTCCCTGCGGCAGCGCGCGCGATTACGGCGAATGCTGCCAACCGCTGATCGAAGGCCGGCTCGAAGCGGAAACCGCCGAAGCGCTGATGCGCGCCCGCTACAGCGCCTACGTCAAGGCGGCGGTGGATTTCATCATCGCGAGCACCCACACCTCCCAGCGCGGCAACTACACGGCCGAGGGCATCCGCAAATGGTCCCGCAACAGTGAATGGCGCGGTCTGACCGTGGTCCGCACCGAAGGGGGCGGTTCCGAAGATAAAGACGGGGTGGTCGAATTCATCGCCCGCTACATCGCCAAGGGCCGCTCGCACAGCCATCACGAGATCGCCCAGTTCCGTCGCGAAAACGGCACCTGGTAATTCTACGACGGCGAAGCCCCCAAGCCCCAGACCGTCAAGAGAGCAACACCCAAGGTCGGCCGGAATGCGCCCTGTCCCTGCAGCAGCGGCAAAAAACGGAAAAAATGCTGCGGGGCCTGACGGCGATAGCGACCGCACGCACCCCGCTGCAATATTCACGAGACTCAGGAGGTCCCATGTTTACCGAACTCATACGCCGCCGGCGCAGCATCAGGCAGTTTCGGCCCCAGCCGGTCGAACCGGAAAAAGTGGATGCCCTGGTCGAGGCGGCCCTGCGAGCCCCCTCTTCCCGCAGCCTCAACCCGTGGGAATTCATCCTGGTGGACGACCCCGGGCAACTCCGTGAGCTGTCCAACGCCAAACCCCACGGTGCATCCTTTCTGGCCGAAGCCCCACTGGGCATCGTGGTCTGCGCCGATCCCCAGCGTTGCGACGTCTGGGTTGAAGACTGCTCCATCGCCGTCATCTTCATGCAATTGATGGCCACATCCCTGGGGCTCGGAAGCTGCTGGATCCAGATCCGCAAGCGCCATCACGCCAGCGGCCGGCCGGCGCGGGACCATATCGCCGATCGCCTGCAGATCCCCGCGCACCTCGAAGTGGCAGCCATGCTCGCCGTCGGCTACCCGGTCCGCGAAAAGTCCCCCCACCCCGCGGAGGGCCTCCCATTCGACAAGGTCCACCGCACGGCCTACGGCCGACCCTACAAAAAGAATTAAAGTCATCCGGGGGCAGGGCGATAACACAGGTAAGGGCACCGTCGGGCACTCTGTTTGATCAATATGCTCAGCGGGGTGCCCGACCGAATCTTCATTACCTTCCTTTGTCCCACCGGGGCGGCTTCGGCTGCCCCGGTGTTCTTTTGGCTTTTCCGACCGACACCACCCCATCTTCCCCTAAAGTCTTTCGGAGCAAATGCCCATAAGGTATCAAGGAAACCCTCCGGGGCGTTCGACCGATTTCGGCGGCGCACGGGCAGGTAACCGTCTATCGGAACCATCCTCCGTGACCGCCACCAACGTGGACGAGGAAAGGGCATCATGGAAACTGCCGTAGATTTCGAAGCGGTACTCAACAAAAGCCAGAAACTGCCGACCTTGCCCGGTATTGCGATCCGTATTCTGGAAGCCGTCCAGAAAGAGCGTCCGGATCTGCAGGAAATCGCCGAGGTGCTCGCCACCGATCCGCCGCTCAGCGCCGAGATCCTCAAAATGATCAACTCGCCCTTTTTCGGGCTGACCCGCAAGGTCACCTCCGTCTTTCATGCCGTGAGCATGCTCGGTATGAACGTGGTCAAAAACTTGGCCCTGAGCTTCGCCCTGGTCAAAAACTTCTCCAGCAGCGGGCAGTCGGATTTCGACTACCCCCGCTTCTGGAAGTATTCCCTGACCACCGCCATCGCCGCACGCATGATCGCCGAAAAAATCGCCGCCGAAAGCGCCGAGGACGCGTTTTTCCTCGGATTGCTCCACGACATGGGACTTCTGGCCCTGGTGCGCTGCCTGCCCGATCAATATCGCCTCGTGGCGCAGGAATCCACGAACGGCAACTGTGCCGGCCACCAGGCCGAAAACCAGATCCTGGGTTTCGATCACATGGCGGTCGGCCGGCACCTGGTGCACAGCTGGGGGCTTCCGGCCAGATTCTGGCAGTCGATCGGATGCCACCACTGTCCGGAACGGCTGGCGGCGGACGAAGACGAAACCCGAAGCCTGTCCCAGGTGCTGCACCTGGCGACCCTGTATGCCGATATGTTCCAGGCCGAAAACGCCGCCCCCTGCCTGGCCGTCATCGACCACTATACCGAGGCCTACGGCTACACCGGGGCTTTGGCCGTGGACCCGCTGGCGGTGGCCATAACCGAGGAGGCCCAGCGCTTTTTCCCCTTTTTCGAAATCGATTTCGAAGACGATGCCAGCTATCTCGAAACGATCGAGGCGGCCCGCGCCGAGCTGATCAACGTTTCCACCGACTTCATCGATCAGCTCGTGGCCCAGCAGCGCCAGATCGACACCCTGCGGCGCCAGGCCACCCACGACGGCATGACCCAGTTGATGAACTACCAGTATTTCCAGGAAACGCTGAACCGCGAAATCGCCCGCTCGCGCCGCAGCCATTCCCCGCTAACGGTGGTCATGGCCGATATCGACCGCTTCAAGGCCGTCAACGACACCTATGGACACATCGCCGGCGACCACGCCATCAAGATGGTGGCCACCTGTCTGCTGGCCAACCTGCGGGAGACCGATCACATCGCCCGCTACGGGGGCGAGGAGTTCGCTCTCATCCTCTACAACATACCACCCGAAGAAGCCCTTAGGGTCACCGAGCGGGTGCGGCAGAGCATCAGCGAACTGCCCATGCGCTTTGACGAGCGGACGTTCAAGATCACGATGAGCTTCGGCATCGCGTCCCTGGGAAAAGAGATCCCCGATCGCGAAACCCTTCTGGATCGAGCCGACAAGGCCCTTTACGAGGCCAAATCCGCGGGGCGCAACTGCTGCCGGATCTATCGTCCGCGGCTCAAATGCACGGCCGT
>JASJCV010000172.1 GCA_030065275.1 Desulfobacterales bacterium
GGCTACGAGGGGGGCATCGTGGTCAGCAATGCCGTCTTCCGGCTGCCGCGCAAGGCGGACTACACGCACCTCCCCTGGTGCACCTACACCGACCCGGAACTGGCCAGCATCGGCATGAACGAGCGGACGGCCCAGGCGGCCGGCATCGACTACCAGGTCTGGTCGGAGCCCTTCGGCGGCAACGACCGCAGCCGCGCGGAAGGGCAGACCCGCGGCCAGGTCAAGATGCTGCTGGACAACAAAGAAAAGCCTCTGGGGGTGCAGATTCTGGGTCCCCACGCCGGCGAGCTGGTCAATGAATGGGTCGCGATCTTCAACGGCAAAGTCAAACTCTCGACCCTGGCGGCGGCCGTGCACCCCTATCCGACCATCGGGGAGATCAACAAGCGCGTGGCCGGCAATTTCTTTGCTCCCAAAATTTTTTCGGACAAGGTTAAGAAGGGACTGAAGCTTTTCTTCAATCTTAAGGGGCGCGCCTGCGAGAGCGAACAGGAGAAATGTCTCCAGGCCGATTGCGCCGTGGAAGAATAAACCATAGTGGTGCATGGCGAAGCGCGGGGTCGCAACGCCGAACGTTAAGGATGCAGAAACCATGAATGTCGATGCCGCTGGGAATGCCGATCCCCTGAAACCTGCCCCTGATCGGCGCAAGGCCGCCGTCAAGGCCCTCATTTTTCTCGCGTTCATCGTGGGGGCCATCGTATTGGTGCGCTATTCGCCCATTAAGCATTATCTCACGGCCGAGGCCCTGCAGGCTTTCCTGAATACGGCCGGTTTCTGGGCGCCGGTGGTATTTATGCTGGTATACACCGCGGGGGTCTGCCTCTTTATTCCGGGGACTCTCCTGACCGGCCTGGGGGCGGCCATTTTCGGGGCCTATTGGGGGTTCGTCTACGTCTGGATCGGCGCCATGGCAGGGGCCAGCCTGGCGTTTCTGATCGGGCGCACCCTGGGGCGCGATTTTGCTGCATCGCTGATTGGCGACAAGCTGCAGAAATACGATCAGGCCATCCAGCGCAACGGTTTCGCCACGGTCCTCTATCTGCGCTTGGTCTACTTCCCGTTTACGCCCATGAATTTCGGCATGGGCCTGACCAGCGTGCGTTTTGGTGATTACTTCTGGGGCACCGGGCTGGGTATCCTGGTGGGAACGTTCATCTTTACCTTTTTTATCGGCACGCTCAAGGATGTCTGGGCATCGGGCGACTGGGCTCAGCTGGCGTCATTCAAGGTTTTCTTTTCGATCGGTCTATTTGTCTTTTCGTTTTTCATTCCAAGAATCATCAAAAAGGTTCGGGGGGAAGCCTAACCGGGCTCGGCGCCGCGGCATCCGGGCGTGCGCGCGGAATGCTGTCCGCCTTGACAACCAAGCCGGCGGCAAGCTATCACTACGAGCACCGACCATCGCCCGCTATCCCGGGTTGCCCCCATCCTGATCAGATCGATTCAAGCGCACAACGGAGGTTTCGCAATGGTTCATCGACACGGCGCAAAAGCCCATCGGTTCGGTATCTGGACGGCCATCGCCCTGGTTTTGCTGCTGGCCACCGGCAGCGCGGCTGCGGAAAAATCCTGGGAGCAGATTCTGGCTGAGGCCCGCGGCCAGACCGTCGACTGGTTCATGTGGGGCGGCTCACCGGCCGTCAATGCCTACGTCAACGGCTACGTGGCCCCGCGCGTCAAGGAGCTTTACGGTATCGAACTGCGCCAGGGGCCGGTCAAAGATATTGCCGAAGTGGTCGGTAAACTGGTGATCGAGAAACAGGCCGGCAAGCACACCGGCGGCCACGTCGATCTGATGTGGATCAACGGCGAGAACTTCCGGACCTGCAAGCGCAACGGACTGCTCTTCGGGCCCTTTGCCCGGCGCCTGCCCAACCAGCGCTTCGTCGACTGGGACCGTCCCTCGGTGGCCAACGACTTCGGCGAACCGGTCGAGGGCCTCGAGTCTCCCTGGGGCAGCGCCCAGGTCGTGATGATCTACGACCAGGCCCGCGTTACCGATCCGCCCCGCAGCATCGGCAGCCTGCTGGAGTGGATCCGGCGCAACCCGGGGCGCTTCGCCTACCCGGCCCCGCCGGATTTCACCGGTTCCGTATTCGTGCGGCACGTCTTCTACCATCTGAATGGGGATATTGGCCGCTGGCAGGGCGGCTACAGCCGCGACGATCTTCAGGCGGCGGCCGATCGCACCTACCAGACGCTGCGTGAACTGGCACCGAGCCTCTGGCGCGGCGGTAAAACCTACCCCGAGTCACCGGTGCGGATGAACGCCCTGTTTGCGGACGGGGAGATCGATTTCGCTTTTTCCTACCACCAGGCGGAAGCTTCGCGTAACATTCTGGACGGACTCTTCCCGGATACGGTGCGCACCTATGTCTTCGACGAGGGTACGATTGCCAACACCCATTTCGTGGCCATTCCTTTCAATGCCGACGCCAGTACCGGGGCCATGGTCGTGGCCAATTTTCTCCTGTCGCCCGAGGCCCAGCTGAAAAAGGCCGACCCCGACGTCTGGGGCGACTTTCCGGCCATCGACCCCGGCCGGCTGCCGGCTGAATGGCAGGCGCGTTTTGCGGCCCGGCCGCGCGGCCCGGCCACCCTGACGGATGGCGAACTTCAGGCCCGCCAGCTTCCGGAACCGCCCTCCGAGATTCTGATTCATCTTGAAAAGGGCTGGGAGCGGCACGTCCTGAAGGGGCGTTGATCATGGACCGAGCGGAAACCGGTGTGGACGCCCGCACCCGACGCGGGACTGGAGGGATGCCCCTGGCGATGCTGCTGCTGCCGGCCCTCGCGGTCACGGTCCTGCTTTTCGGCGGCGGTTTGGCGCTGGGCGTCTTGCAAGCACTGGGCTATCTTCCCGGCGCCGGGCTGACCCGCCTGACCGGGGCGCATTTTATCCGGGTCCTGAGCGATCCCGATTTTTTCCTGAGCTTCGGGATAACGCTCTATGTCTCCGTCGTCTCCACGCTCCTGGCGGCCGGGATCAGCGTCATCGCCGCCCTGGTGCTCGACCGCTTGGCCGGCCAATACCGGCCGGTTCACTTCATCTTCCAGCTTCCCCTGACCGTGCCGCACCTGGTGATCGCCGTGGCTGTCATGTTTCTGCTGGCCCCGGCCGGGCTTCTGGCGCGCATCGCCGTGGCGGTCGGACTGATTCAGACCCCGGCCGAATTTCCCCTTCTGGTCAACGACCGCTGGTCGGTCGGGATCATCCTGACCTATGTCTGGAAAGAAATACCGTTCATAACCCTGATGCTGCTGGCCGTGCTGCGAAACACGGGACGGGATCTGATCGATGTGGGGCGCACCCTCAAGGCCAGTGCCTGGCAGCGTTTTCGCCACATCACCCTGCCGACCCTGTTCCCCGCCCTGGGAGCGGCTTCGCTGATTGTTTTCGCTTACACTTTCGGAGCCTTCGAGGTGCCCTATCTGCTCGGTCGCACCCATCCCATGACACTGCCCGTCCGGGCCTACAAAGACTACAGCGACATCGATCTTATGGCTCGGCCCGAGGGCATCGCCACCGGGTTGCTGATTGCGCTGGTGGTGGCGGCGGCCGTGGTGATCGCCCAGGCCCTGACGCGAGCGGCCCGTCGGAGGGGGATCGTGATATGAAACGGTCCGGACGTTTTTCAGCGGCGGCGACGATTCTGGCCGCCGTGGGCCTGCCCTTTGCCACCCTGGGGCTCTGGTCGCTGGCCGACCGCTGGTTTTTTCCGGGGTTGCTGCCCCAGAGCTGGGGGCTGCGGGCCTGGTCCTATATCCTCACCTCGGCGGGCGGGCAGGTGGTAAACGCCCTGTGGCAGAGCGTGGCTGTGGCCGCTGTGACGGCTGCGGCCGCCGTGCTCGTGGCACTGCCAGCGGCCCGGGCCCTGGGACTTTATGAATTCCGCGGTAAGGACCCCCTTTCCGTCCTCCTGACCCTGCCGATCATCGTCCCGCCTCTGAGCGTCGCCATGGGGCTGCACCTGTGGTTTATCCGCATGGGTTTGGCCGAGACGTTTATCGGGGTGGTGGCCGTTCACCTGACCTTCTGCCTGCCCTACGCCGTGTTCGTGCTGTGGGGCGTGTTCGCCAATTACAATCCGGATTTCGAATCCCAGGCCCGTTCGCTGGGCGCATCGCGCCCGGCTGTCTGGCTGCGCGTGATGCTGCCGATGATCATGCCGGGAATCGTGGTGGCTGGGCTTTTCGCCTTTCTGCTGTCCTGGAGCCAGTATCTGAGCACCCTGATCATCGGGGGCGGCCGCCTGATCACCCTGCCGGTCCTGCTGTTTGCGCTGATGGGCAGCGGTGACCGGCCGGTGGCGGCGGCCGTCAGCCTTGTCTTCGTAATGCCGGCCTTCGTGGCGCTTCTTTTCAGCGCGCGCCACCTGGGGGGGCGGAGTCTGGCGGGGGTGCGCTGATGGGATCGCTCGTCCTCAAGGACCTCGCCATCCATTACGACCGCCAGGTCGTTGTGGAAGATTTCAATCTGGCCATCGGGGAAGGGGAGATGGCGGCCCTGCTGGGGCCCAGCGGGGCCGGCAAGACCACCATCCTCAAGGCGGTGGCCGGCCTGCTGGCACCCACCCGCGGGGATATTCTGATTGACGGGCGGGCGGTGAACACGCTGCCGCCGGAAAAGCGCGATGTCGTCATGGTCTTCCAGAAACCGCTCCTGTTTCCGTTCATGAACGTTGCCCAGAACATCGCCTTCGGACTCAAGATGCGCGGAGACGGATCGGAGCGACGGCGTACGGCGGTTTCGCGGATTTTGGAGCTGACGCGGCTGGAGGGCTTGGGCGGGCGCAAGGTGCACGCGCTCTCCGGCGGTCAGCAGCAGCGGGTGGCCCTGGCCCGCGCGCTGGTTCTGGAGCCGGCGGTCCTGTTGATGGACGAGCCGCTCTCGAATCTGGACGCCAACCTGCGTCAGGAGATGCGGGAGCTCATCCTGTCGATTCAGTCGGAATTGAAGATTACCACCCTTTTCGTGACCCACGACCAGTCCGAGGCCCTGATGATGGCGCAGCGCCTAGCACTTTTGCTGGGAGGGCGCCTGCGTCAGGCGGGCACACCCCAGGACCTGTTCCACCGCCCGGCCGATCCCGAGGTGGCGCGGTTTTTCGGCGGGGGCAATTTTTTCAAGGGACGACTCCAGGGCGGGGTTTTCGAGTGTGCCCTCGGCCGACTGCCGGTGTCGGCCGCCAGCGGCAATGGGCACGTCCGGACGGCCACGATCCGTCCAGAAGACATTCAGCTAACGTTGGATGCGGCCGGGCGGCCTGGAGGTCTGGCCGGAAGAGTCGTACGCACCCGGTTCGAGGGAACCGCCACGCGGGCCTGGATCGAATGTGATGTCCACGAGGTGATGGTGCTCACGGCCGCGGGCGAGCTGACCCTGGGCCAGGAGGTGCGGCTGCATTTTCCGCCGGAAAAGATTCGGGTCTTTCCGGAAGATAAGGCTTCGGAATGATTGAGGGGGATTAGGATCCAAGCATGATCAATGCGCGCATTCCATATGGGTCATGTCAAAAAGTATTAAATTGTATTACATGCCATCTATATCCGGCTATCTGTTCATTTTCTTCCACGTGGAAGAAAACGAACCAAAAGAAGACGCCCGTGCCCCACGGTGCTTCGCACTGCCCTGCGCGTTGTCGTGCCAGCCGGAGCGCGCGGAAACTCGCTGCGCTCAGACAGTCCGCGCGCTTGGTTCCGGCCACCACGCCAATGCTCGGCGCGGGACAAAGGGGATTGGTTTGCGACCCCAAGTATCGTTTTAAACCACAGAGCCCGGACGATTGGCGGAATCAAGATAAGATCTTGAATCCTCGGTCCATTGCCCCTTCGAATCCTAGCCCCCAATCGAATAAAATACACATCATTGTGGGCTCCTACGGAGACCGCCCATGACGGATGCCATGCAGGCCATGCAGGCCCGGGTCGAGCGCTACCTGGCGCGCCATGACTGGACGGATGTGCCGGCCATGGACGGGCGGGACTTTGCCATATCGCCCCTGGCGGGCGGTGAGTATAACCTCAATTTTCTACTCACGGCCGGGGATGAAAAACGCGTCTTCCGGGTCAATATCGACACCCAGATCGGGCGCGCCGACCAGATTCTATATGAATTCAAAGCGCTCCAACTCCTGTCCGGCAGCGGCGTCACGCCGCAGCCCTACTTTGTCGACGATTCGCGGCGCGAGATCGATCGCGGGGTGTCCATCATGGAATACCTGCCCGGCCGGCCGCTGGACTACGCGACCGATCGCGACGCGGCCGCCGATCTTTTCGCCCGCATCCACCAGGTGCCGGTGGACGCGGCGCAAAATCACCTGATTCGCGAGGATGCCCCCCTGGACCTGATCTACAGGGAGTGCGCCGGCCTGCTGCAGACCTATTTCGATTCCGACCTGGCCGATCCCGATATCCGCGTTTTTCTGCGGGAAGTGATCGACTGGGCCCGCGCGGCCCGACGCCGGGAGCGCTTCTACCAGGAGGACCCCTGGCCCTGCATTGTCAACACCGAGGTCAACGCGGGCAACTTTATCGTCAACCCCGAGCGCGACCGCATCCACCTGATCGACTGGGAGATGCCGCGCTGGGGGGACCCCTCCCAGGATCTATGCCATTTCTGCTCCCCCCTGACCACCCTGTGGAAGACCGATTACTGCATGACGGCGGCGGACAAGCATGATTTCATCGCGCACTACGCGGCCGGGATCGGCGATCGCCACCTGCGCGACACGCTGCCCGAGCGCATCCGTCTGCGGGATCCTTTTGTCTATCTGCGGGGAATCTCCTGGTCGGCCATGGGCTGGGTGGCCTACCAGACCGAATTCAGCGGCATGAAGAATCCGGATACGTGGGAGACTCTGAAACGCTACATGCAGATCGATTTCATCCGCCCCCTGTTTACTCCCTTCATGCGGACCTGAAACGGAGGCCGGCCTTGCAACCCACGGAAAGACTGATTCTCTTCACGCGCTATCCCGAGGCCGGTGTTACCAAAACCCGCCTGATTCCAGCGCTGGGCCCTGTGGGCGCGGCCGATCTCCAGCGCCGGATGACCGCCCACGTGCTGACCCGGGCGGAAGCGTTGGCACGCTCCCGCGCGGTGGCCATCGAGGTGCGCTTCGAGGGCGGCAACGAGGACCGCATGCGGGCCTGGCTCGGCGGCGGGCATCGATACCGCCGCCAGGGCGGTGGGGATATCGGTGAGCGCATGCGCCTCGCCCTGACGGATGCCTTCAACGAGGGCATCGAACGGGCGGTGTTGATCGGGTCGGATATTCCCGGGATTACCACCGATCTCATGGCCAACGCCTTCGATCGAATGGCCAAGGACGATATCGTGCTGGGGCCGGCCGTCGACGGCGGCTATTACTTGATCGGCCTGGGCCGGCCGGCCTGGGACCGCGGGGGGGAGAACCTCTTGCGTGATATTCCCTGGGGGGGCGAAAAGGTGCTGGCCGCCACCCGGGCGAAAATTGGCGCGCTGGGGTTCAATGTATTCCTGCTGGACACGCTGGCGGACATTGACCGTCCCGAGGACCTCGCGCTCTGGGGGCCGTCATGACCGTGACGCCGCCCGAACGGACGCCGGAACGCATTTCGGTGATCATTCCCACCCTGGACGAGGAGAAAACGATCGCGCCCCTGCTCGGGGATCTGCAGCAGGCCCGCCGGGCCGAGATCATTGTCGTGGACGGCGGCAGCCGGGATCGGACCGTCGTCCGGGCGCAGCAAATGGGGGCCCACGTGATTAGGACCCCGCCCGGCCGGGCCCGGCAGATGAACCGGGGAGCGGCCGAGGCCCGTGGCCGGCTGCTGTTTTTCGTGCACGCCGACAGCCGCCTGCCCACAGGGTTCGACGATCTGCTGCGAAGGACCCTCGGCACTCGAGGGGTGGCGGCGGCGGCATTCCGCCTGCGGATCGATGCGCCGGGGGGGGGGCTGCGGTTCGTTGAGTTCTGGGCCAACATCCGCTCGCGTCTTCTTCAGATGCCTTACGGCGACCAGGGCCTGGGCCTACCCGCTGCGCTTTTTGAGAGCGTCGGTGGATTTCCGGCGCTGCCGATCATGGAGGATTTCGAACTGGTGCGCCGCCTGCGCGCCCGGGGGCGGATCGCGATCCTGCCGGCGGCCGTGCGCACCTCGCCCCGCCGGTGGCTCAATGTGGGCGTGGGGCGCACGACGCTGATCAATCAGGCCATCGTGAGCGCCTACCTGGCCGGGGTGCCGCCGCGGAAGCTGGCCCGGTTTTACCGACGCTCCCGGGGGATCGGTTAGATAGTAAAGTTGGCGCTAGATGGATTGGGCCTAAGCGCCGTCGATTTGAATGCCGGCCAGTTGGCGGGTGACAGGATTTTCGATCGAATTGGGTTTTGGGGTTAATCGCCAAGCCATGCAGTTCGATTTTTTTTATGGCCCAAATTCTTGATCAATGTTGATCGGCATCCATAAAATTGTATATGTAAATTCTTGCGGTCTTGATTGAAACTTTTCAGGACACCCAAACGTTGGCTGATTGGTAAGGGCGTCTCACCATTCGCATAAACATAACGGGTCGGAACGTCGTAACGGACCGTACAAAATAAAACTGGCAGTCTCCATCACCTCTAAAAACAGAAAAGTGTCCGCATATAGCGGAAAATAGACCTCCCACGCGCCCGATTGCATCTTGTAAATCGCCAGAACGATATCAATCCGACTCGATTGATCCTGTGTGTTCGATTCCAATATCCCGGCATCTCAATTGGACACCACAGGGATATGCGCTTCAGCAACGATCCACTGGTACCGTCGGTAAAATCCTGACGGTCATTCCCGGAAACTAGATGGTAAATATTTCTTCATCGGGAGAAAGGAGACGTAATGAAAAAATTCAGTGTAACGTTATTCGTCGTTTTGGGTATCGTCGGTCTGGCTTGCATCAATCCGGCCCTGTCAAGCCAGAAGAAACTGTCAGGGACGGAATGCCTGGCACCTGCCGGTGCAGGCGGGGGATGGGATTTCACCTGCCGGGTTCCGGCGGCGCAGCTCATGCAGAAACTGGATTTGATCGACGGTTCCATGAAGGTTGTCAACATGTCCGGCTCCGGCGGGGGGAAAGCGTTTTCCCACGTGGTGGCCACCCGCAACACCGATGAAAAACTGATCGTCGCCGCCAGCGCGGCCACCGCGACTCGGCTGGCCCAGAAGGTTTACGGCGATTACAAAGCCGATGACGTCCGATGGGTAGGCGCGCTCGGCATGGATTACGGTGTCATCGTGGTCCGAAAAAATGCGCCGTATAAGACACTCGATGACCTGGTGGAACAGCTGAAAACCAATCCGCGGAAAAACCCCATCGTGGGGGCGAGTTCCAAGGGTGGCTGGGATCACCTCAAGGCCCTTCTCATCGCCAAAGAGGCGGGGATAACCAATTTACGGAGCATCAACTATATTCCGTTCGACAATGGCGGCAAAGCCCTGCTTGAAGTGGTCGCCGGTCGTGCGGCCGCATTTACGGGCGATTCTTCGGAGATTATCGGCCAGTTGCAGGCCGGAGAAGTTCGGGTGCTGGCAGTCCTTTCCGACAAGCGTATTCCCGCGCTGGGCGATGCCAAGACGGCCAAGGAACAAGGTTATGATGTGGTGGGCGGTAACTGGCGGGCGTTTTACGCCCCGGCCGGCATTTCGGATGAGGCCTATGATTACTGGGTATCAACCGTCAAGGCCGTCGCCGGTTCACCGGAATGGGGTGAACTCAGGGAGAAAAACGGCCTGGCCGAGTTTACCTCCTTTGGCAAGGACTTCGATGATTTTGTCAGAGAGCAGATAGAAAACGTAGCGGAGATTTCCATGGAGTTAGGGATCATCAAAAAGTAGAGCCTGTCTCAAAAATAATCTAAGTGCCCCTGGCGGCGTTACCCGCGTTGCGGGATTCAGCATCGATTTTGTATCAGTCGGTGCATCGTGAGCCGGCTCAAAATGCTCACATACGACGTGTATGCTCCGCTTTCTCGCCGTCTCACGCCTTGCCAG
>JASJCV010000173.1 GCA_030065275.1 Desulfobacterales bacterium
CCCGATTCAAAGGAGGCGCAGAAATAACCATGACAACCAAACCGCTTTTCCCGCGGCGCGTTGAACGGCTGCGCACAACCATGCGGACACTGGGTCTCGATGCCTATCTGGTTGCCATTGAAGCCAACCGGCGCTATCTGAGCGGCTACAGCGCCGAGGATGGCCAGTTTGACGAAACCGCCGGAATGCTGATCATCACCGCCGACCAATTGCTCCTGGCGACCGATTCGCGCTATGAACTCCAAGCACGGGAGGAGGCCGCCGGTTATGAGATCGTTTGCTACCGCAATGGACTTATGGAAGAACTATCCAGCCGCTTCGCCGATCTCGACTGCCGGCGGGTGGGATTTGAAAGCGTGCGCATGTCGGTCCGCCAGCATCGGGAATTGTCATCCCGGATCGGCAAGACGGGGAAGAACATTGAACTCGTTCCGCTGGAAGCGGTGGTCGAAGATCAAAGAGCCTGCAAGGATGCCCAGGAAATCGCCGCCACCCGCCGGGCCGTGGCCTGCGCCGAAACCGCCTTTAAAAAACTGCGGGAGGTTATCCGCCCCGGGTTGGCCGAAACCGAAATCGCGCGGATGTTGGAAGATTTCATGCGCGCGGAAGGCGCTGAAGGGCCTTCCTTTCCGATCATTGTGGCCTCCGGACCGAACAGCGCCCTGCCCCACGCCGTTCCCGGGGAGCGCCGTCTGCAGCCGGGAGAACCGCTGCTGCTGGATTGGGGCGCCCGGGTCGACGGTTACTGCTCGGACATCTCACGCACGCTGTTCGGCGGCACGCCCGACGCGCAATTCCGCCAATGCTACCGTACGGTCCAGATAGCCCAGGCCGCGGCGATCGACGCCATCCGCGCCGGTCAGTCCGGACGGGACGTGGATGCGGTGGCCCGTGGGATTATTCGTGAGGCCGGATTCAAGGGCCGCTTCGGCCACAGTCTCGGCCATGGCACCGGTCTTTTTATCCATGAGGCCCCCCGCTTGAGTCCCCGCAGCGATGACGTGCTCAAGACGGGCATGCTTGTTACCGTCGAGCCGGGCATCTATCTACCGGACTGGGGCGGGGTTCGCCTGGAAAATCAGGTATGCGTGCGGGAGGACGGTGCCGAGATCCTTAACACCCTGGATTTGGAAGACTTCATCCTTCCGGTCTGAGACCCGGAGCGCGCCCCCGTCACCTGCCGCAGAACATGAAGCGTCGCGCCAGCGGACACAAATGATGGGAAGAAGCAGATGGCAGCACCCCCCCCCACGGTGCCCGATCACATCGACGAGGGCATCGAGCGTTATCTGGCCTATATGACGGTCGAAAAAGGCCTGGCTCCCAATACACGGGAAGCCTACGGGCGGGATCTCTTGCGTTTTGGTGCTTTCCTGCGCGACGCCGGCTTCCATCACTATGGCGATACCGACCCGGCGGTGGTCCTGCAATATCTCATCGAACTACGCCGCCAGGGACTTCAAGCGCGTTCGCGGGCCAGGCATCTCGTGACCCTGCGAGGTTTTTTCCGCTTCCTGCAAAATGAAAACATCATCGCCACCGATCCGACCCGCCTGATCGAGCTGCCCAAATCGGGACTGCACCTTCCGGGCGTCATTCCGGTCGAAGCGATCCAGCGCCTGCTGGCGGCCCCCGAACGTGATCGGCCCCGGGGCATGCGTGATGCGGCCATGCTTGAATTGCTCTACGCCGCCGGATTGCGGGTCAGTGAACTCGTCGCGCTCGATCTCAAACACCTCAACCTGGAGGCGGGATTCGTGCGCGTGTTCGGCAAGGGGTCCAAAGAAAGGATCGTCCCCATCGGCCGCCAGGCCCAGAACGCCCTTCGCACCTATCTGGAAAGCGGCCGTCCGCATTTAATGCAGCAGCGCACCGGCTCGCACGCTTTCGTTGCCCGGCAGGGACGCCCCATGACACGCCAGGGCTTCTGGAAACTCCTCAAGAAATACGCGCGCCAGGCGGGCATCCGTGTCGCTATCAGCCCCCACACGCTGCGGCATTCATTTGCCAGTCACCTTCTGGAAGGGGGGGCCGATCTGCGGGCCGTCCAGATCATGCTGGGGCACGCGGACATCGCCACCACCCAGATCTACACCCATGTCACCGCCGAGCGCCTCAAAGCCGTCCACCGCCGCTACCACCCCCGCGGCTGACGACCGGGGCACGGTTGACAGCCCGATTCGTTTTCCATTAAGTTGCCCCACCTTTGCCAACGGAAACTGTGGAGAAAGACAGGATGCAGGCGAACGAGCCGATCGCGTCGACAACCATCGGCATGTGGCGGCCCGATGGCGATGAAGTCCCCCAGGAAGGTCTTTATGCGCTGGAGGCGGGCCTTTTGCGGACCGACCGACCGCTGTTTCTCGTCCGTCATCGGATGAAATTGGCCGTGGTCGCGAGCGGCCAGGCCATCGTCGGCAGCGGCGAGGACGGACGACGCCATGACGCGGATGCCCCCCCATGGCCGCTGGTCGCCTGGGTGCCGCCCGTTTCACCGCAGAGCCTGGGCAGCGCCGCTTTTCGCGAAGCCTTCGGACTGCAATACGCCTACGTCATGGGAGCCATGGCCAACGGCATCACCTCGGTCGAGATGGTGGCCGCCGCCGGCAAAGCCGGCATGATTGGCTTCTTTGGCGCCGCCGGTCTGACACCGGACCGGATCGAACCAGCCATCGAGCGCCTCCAAACGCTGCTGCCCGAGGGACCCTTTGGCTTCAATCTGATTCACAGCCCCCACGAACCCGAAATGGAAGCCGCCGTGGTCGACCTTTATCTTCGCCGCGGCGTCTGCAACATCAGCGCCGCGGCCTATCTGCGGCTCACTCTGCCCCTGATCCGCTACCGTCTTCATGGCATTCACCGCGATGCCGGGGGGCGCGTCGTCTGCCCCAACCGGGTGGTGGCCAAAGTCTCACGGGTGGAGATCGCCCGCCAGTTCTTCGCACCGCCGCCTGAAAAACTGCTTGCGCGCCTGGTTCAGGAGGGAACGCTTTCCGAGGCCCAAGCCGACATGGCGCGATCGGTTTCCGTGGCGACCGATCTCACCGCGGAAGCCGATTCCGGCGGCCACACCGACAACCGGCAGGCCCTCACGCTTTTGCCCACCATGATAGGGCTGCGTGATGAATTGGCGGCCCGCTACGGCTATGGCGACCCCATCAATGTCGGCCTGGCCGGCGGCATCGCCACGCCCGAGGCCGCTGCGGCGGCTTTCGCCATGGGGGCCGACTACATCCTCACGGGCACGGTGAACCAGGCCTGCATCGAATCGGGTACGTCGGATCAGGTGCGCCGGATGCTGGCGGAAGCCCAACAGGCGGACGTGGCTATGGCGCCTTCGGCCGACATGTTCGAAATGGGCGTCCGGGTGCAGGTCCTTAAACGGGGCACGATGTTCGCGCTGCGCGCACAAAAGCTCTATGACTTCTATCGGCAGTACGACAACTGGCATCACATTCCCGCCAAGGACCGCGACCTTCTCGAACGCGACTTCTTCCGTTGCGCCTTCGAGGAAGAGTGGCGCCAGACCCGCGATTTCTTCACGCACCGCGACCCGCGGCAAGTCGAGCGGGCCGAAAAGGATCCCCGCCACATGATGGCATTGGTGTTCCGGGCCTACCTGGGAAAATCCTCGAAATGGGCCAACACCGGCGAACCGTCCCGTCAGATGGACTACCAGATCTGGTGCGGTCCCGCGATCGGCGCTTTCAACCAGTGGACCCGGGGAACCGACCTTGAAAAACCGGAGAGGCGCGAATGCGTGAGCGTCGCACTCAATTTGCTGCTGGGAGCGGCGGTGGAAACACGCGCCGCCAGCCTTCGGCAGCAGGGCGTGCGGCTGCCGGCGACGATCGGCCGATTCAAACCCCTGCCGCTGTCCAAGGTCCGTTCACTGCTTACCGCCGATTTCTGACACGCACCTTGCGATGGGGTCCCGCCGGATTCAGTGGTCATTGCCGCCCGAAGATGGACCTTGCCGCGACTTCCGTTTTTACTGAGACTTGAGAAGGCTGGCGAAACGATCCGCCAGATCCGTGATGTCCAGCAGGCGGCGTACAGGAGGAAAGCCCCCCTCGACCGGTTCGGGAGACGCCTTGAGGATTGTTTCGGTGTAGCTTTCCTGCCTGCGCGACAGGTTGGCGTCGGGCGTATTCAGTCGGCTCTCGATTTCCCTGATGTGATACGTTAGTCGACTTGTTCCGCTCCCGACCGCCGATGCCTTCCCCTTGTCGAGAATATGGATTTCGTAACGCGGCCAATCGACTCTGGAGCCGTCGCCCGCAGCATGTCTGACGAAGTGGCCATCAAGAATGTTGTCCTTCAACCAGCCGCGGAGATCATCGATCACCTGCCGTGCCAGCGGGATCGAAAGTCCCAGCCCGGAAACCATATATCCCCCCAGATAGACGATGAACGCCTCGCGCGAGCTGAATTGGCGGGCATATCCGGATTGAAGCCCCCCCAGCGGGTCGGGCGGCAGAAATTCCCGTGACCACCGTTTCCAGCGGTTCAGGGGGATCATGAGCATACGCGAGAGTTCGCGGCTGGAATAGAAACGAAACACGACATTACTTATATGGTTGTTATATCAATATGTCAACCTGGCAATATTAAACAAACCCTTGCAAACACTGGATTAACGTACTATATGAGCAAATTTGATCTAAACCAATCTTATTCAACTGAAACCGCCATGACAACAGATACGCAACCGAATATACCGGTGGCCGTGATCGGACTGGGATGCTACTTCCCGCGGGCCACCGGGGCCCATGCCTACTGGCACCTGCTCTACCACGGCAAAGACGCCATCACCGATGTACCGGACACCCACTGGTCGCCGGCCGACTACTTCGACGCCGATCCCAAGCGCAAAGACCATGTCTACTGCCGCCGCGGTGGCTTTCTGTCACCGATCGGCTTCGATCCAACCGAATTCGGCATTCCGCCTTCCAATCTGGAATCCACGGATTCCTCCCAGCTCATCGGCCTGATGGCCGCCAAAACCGCCTTGGAATCGGCCGGGTACGGAAACGATGCCGATTTCGACCGGGAACGCACGAGCGTCATCCTCGGGGTCACCGGCACCCAGGAACTGGTCATCCCCTTGAGTTCCCGATTGAGTTGGCCCAAGTGGAAGAAAGCGCTGGCAGACGCCCAGGTCGATCCGGGCAAGACCCGGCAGGTGATGGAATCGCTGGCCGGCGAGTATGTGGAGTGGCAGGAAAATTCTTTTCCCGGCCTGCTGGGCAACGTCGTGGCCGGCCGTATCAGCAACCGCCTCGACCTTAACGGCACCAACTGCGTCGTCGACGCCGCCTGCGCCAGTTCGATGAGTGCCGTCAATCTGGCGCTGTTGGAACTCTACACCGGGCGCAGCAACATGGTCGTCACCGGAGGGGTGGACACCCTCAACGACATCTTCATGCACATGTGCTTTGCCCGCACGCAGATTCTCTCCCCCACCGGAGACGCCCGGCCTTTTTCCCGGGATGCGGACGGAACGGTGCTGGGCGAAGGCGTCGGCATTCTGATCCTCAAACGTCTGGAGGACGCCCACAGCGACGGCGACCGGGTCCTGGCTGTCATTAGAGGCATCGGCGCCAGCAGTGACGGTAAATCCCAGAGCATCTACGCGCCAAGGGCGGAAGGTCAGCTCAAGGCCCTGCGCCGGGCCTATGCCGCAGCCAATGTCGATCCCCGGTCGGTCGATCTGATCGAAGCCCACGGCACCGGCACCCGCGTGGGCGACAAGATCGAAGTCCAGGCCCTCAAGATGCTTTTCGACGAGGCCGGCGATGGCAAGCACTGCGCCCTCGGTTCGGTCAAATCCATGATCGGCCATACCAAGGCGGCCGCCGGGTCGGCCGGTCTGATCAAGGCGGTTCTGGCATTGCATCACAAAGTGCTGCCGCCGACGCTCAAGGTTGAACAGCCCGACCCGGACATCGGTCTGGAGGACAGCCCGTTTTATCTCAACGCGGCCGCGCGGCCCTGGTTCCGCCGCCAGGCCCAGCCCCGCCGGGCCGGCGTCAGCGCCTTCGGGTTCGGCGGCAGCAATTTTCATATGGTGCTCGAAGAAGATCGGCCCGAACGCGGCACGGTTTCCTGGGACGGCTCGATTGAAATGATCGCTCTGGGTGCAAACGCGCAGCCGGAAATCATCAAGGCCCTGGCGCAACTGCGTGAGGATCTCGAGCCAGACGATCACCCGACGGATTTGCCGCACATGGCCCTCAAGCTTCGTCAGGCCTTCGACCCCGCAGCGGCTTGCCGGCTCATCCTGATCCTGCATCGGGAGGAAGGCGACGGCGGGCCGGTATGGAATTGGTCGTCTGTACTGGATGAGGCCGCCGAGGGGCTTACGAACAACGGCGAAAAACCTTTCTGGTTCGGCCGATCCTGCTTCTACGGCCAGGGCCCACAGCCCGGACCGGTAGCATTTTTATTCCCGGGCCAGGGCAGCCAGTACCTCCAGATGGGGCGCGACTGGGTGGCCTGGTTTCCGGAAGCCCTGGCCGCGCTGGAAACCGCGGACGCGCACTACAATCAGACGCCGCCCCTTACCGAACGCATCTACCCGCTTGCGGACGGCAAACCGGAAAAAACGCTCGAGGACGATCTGCGCGATACGTCCGTGGCTCAGCCGGCCATCGGGGCCGTCAGCGTGGCCATGGAAAAAGTCCTGCGCCGGTTCACTGTCCGTCCGGCATTCACCGGCGGTCACAGTTATGGCGAACTGACCGCCCTCTACAGCGCGGGATGGATCGATGAAGGGACGCTCTATGAGCTTTCGGTGCTGCGGGGTAAACTGATGGCGGCCGCCGGCGGTACCGATGGATCGTCCAGCGGCACCATGACGGCGGTCAAGGCGCCCCTGGACAAGCTGGATGCCCTTATCGCCTCCGAGAGCCTGGACGTGGTCCTGGCCAATCGCAACAGTCCCAGCCAGGGCGTCCTTTCAGGCACGGTGGCGGCGATCGAGCAGGCCGAAGCCGCCTGCAAAAAGCATAAGTTCCGGACCATCCGACTGCCCGTGGCAGCGGCCTTTCACAGTCGCCTGATGCAGAACGCCCAGGCGCCCTTTGCCGCGGCCTTGCAGGAAACCCGCTTCCATCCCGATAAAATCGACGTTCTGGCCAACACGACCGGCCGCCCCTACCCCAGGGATCCCGATCAGATCAAAACCATTCTCGGGGATCATCTTCTGAATCCGGTGAATTTCGTCGACGAGATCGAAACCCTCTTCCAGGCAGGCGCCCGGATTTTTGTCGAAGTCGGACCCAAGACCGTTCTCACCGGACTCGTGCGCCAAATCCTCAAGGGACGCGAGGTTCACGCCATGGCCGCCGATGCCGGCGGCGGACGCAACTTCGGCATCGACGATCTGGCCACCCTGCTCGGCAAGCTGGCCGCCCTGGGCTGCCCGGTGGATCTTTCCCAATGGGAGGCCCCCATCGGCCCCTCACGGCGTCCCCGAATGAAGGTTCCCATTACCGGCGCCAATTTTCGTCAATCCAAACCCCGGAAAGCTGCGGTCACCGGAGAATTGTCCGGCGGTCCGGAGTATACGCCGCCACAGACGCCCAGGGCCGGCGCCGTCGGACCCGGTTCGCCCACGAGGTCGATCACGGCGACGGCCGCCCACCGCTCCCACGCCGCCGATTCCGAAACCCGGCCAACGCCGCCGAAGATCGCTCAATCAATGAAAAAGCCAGACAATCGAGAATATCATCCCCAAGATTCCCGCATGCGGGATGCCTTCGACCTCGTACAGCAGGGGCTGCAGTCGCTCCAGGCCCTTCAGCAACAAACCACCGAAGCGCATCAGAAGTTTTTGGAGACCCAGCAGCAGGCCAGTCAAACACTGCAGGAAATGATGGCCAGCACCCGGCGCTTTGCCGAGGCGGCTCTGGGCCTGGAGAGCGCCCCGGAGCCAGGCATGGCTACAAACGCTGGACCTTCACCCCGGCCTCAACTGACCGAACCGCTCCACGCCCCCCCGGCCGCAGCGGAATCCGCCGCGCCCGTGGAAGCCGTCGCGTCCCCACCTCCCGACGCCCTGCCGGATCGTCCGGTCGCCCCGGCTCCGTCCGGGGCGGCAGCCGTGCTGCGCCAAGTGGTCAGTGAATTGACCGGTTATCCCGACAGCATGCTGGGCATGGAGATGGATCTCGAATCGGACCTGGGCATCGATTCCATCAAGCGCGTTGAAATCCTCTCCACCCTTGAAGAGCGCCTCGGCGCCCTGCCGAACGGCAATCCGGAAAAGATGGCCCAGTTGCGGACCCTCGGTCAGGTGGCCGAATTCATCGGGGCCGCTTCGCCGGTACCGTCAGCAGCCGATACCACGCCCCCCGCGGTCTCGCCGACGCCGGCGACTTTTGGGAAGGCGGACGACGAAGTGGCCGCCATTCTCGTCCAGGTGGTCAGCGAATTGACCGGTTACCCCACCGACATGCTGAGCCTTGAGATGAATGTGGAATCGGACCTGGGTATCGACTCCATCAAACGCGTCGAAATTTTGTCGGCCCTGGAGGACCGCCTGCCCGCCCTGACCGCGGTGACGCCCGAAGAAATGGCCGAACTCAAGACCTTGGGTCAGATCGCAGCCAAGCTCGCACCGGTCCGGGCAAGCGCCCAACCGATGAAAGATACGCCCGTGCCGCCACCGGTTTCGACCCCGGCGGTCGCCACGACGGTGATGGCGGTGGTCAGCGAGCTGACGGGCTACCCGGTGGACATGCTGACCATGGAGATGGATATCGAATCCGACCTGGGCATCGACTCCATCAAGCGGGTCGAAATCCTGTCGACCCTGGAAAGCCGCCTTCCCGAGCTGGCTGCGGTGGCCCCGGAGGATATGGCCGGGCTCAAAACCCTCGGACAGATCGTCGACCACCTCGATCAGGACCTGCATGCGTCCCTGCGGCCTTCCGATACGCATACGCCTGCTTTGGAAGAACAGACGGCAGGGATTGAGCCACCGCCCCTGCGACGGATCATCCGGGTCGAACCCATTGAGATCCCTCCGGCCATTCGCCCCGATCTGCCAGCCGGGCGACGTGTCTATCTGACCACCGACAAGTCCGGCCTGTCGCACGCATTGGCCGACGCCCTGGCCCAGACGGGCCTGCGCACCGTACAAATATCAGCGGATATCCTCGCTCACCGCGACAGTTTGCCCGACGCCTGCGGACTGATCGTCGTCGGTGACGCTGAGGGCTCACCCGGTCAATCCAGCGAAGAGGACCGGAGGCTTGCCGGACACGCCTTCGGGCTGATGAAGCATCTGGGGCCGTCCCTTAAGGCCGCGGCTAAGGAGGGCGGCGCTTTTCTGATTACCGTCGCGCGCATGGACGGCCGGCACGGTTTCGGTGGCGGGCCACTGGCGCACCCCCTGCAGGGCGCTTTGAGTGGGTTGACCAAAACCGCCGCCCTGGAATGGGACGGCGTGTCCTGCCGGGCGCTGGACATCGCGCCCGACTGGCAGGACAATGCCCGCATCGCCCAAAAGGTGGTCGATACCGTTTTCCAGGCCGGCGTGGATATACCGGTCGAAATCGGACTGGGCTCCAACGGGGACTGCCGCCTGGTGCTCGAACCTGCCCCTCTGGATCTGGAATCCCCGGGCCCTGTTGATCTGGAAGACAACGCCGTCGTGGTCGTCACGGGCGGTGCCCGCGGAGTGACGGCTGCCTCGGCGGCGGCGATGGCACGCTCACGCCCGCTGACCTTTATCCTTCTGGGCCGCTCCCCGCAGCCTTTCGAGGAACCCGCCTGGATGCATGACCTCAACGACGAGGCGGCCATCAAACAGGCGATCATCGCCCATGAATTCACGCACGAAACGCCAACACCCCAGGCCCTCGAGGCCTCCTATCGGCGTCTGACGCAAAACCGTGAAATCAATACGACCCTGGCCGATCTGGATGCGGCCGGCGCCGCCGCACGCTATTATGCCGTCGACATCTGCGACGGCCCCAAACTGAAGGCCGTGATCAGTGACGTTCGCATGGTTCACGGCCCGGTCAAAGCCCTGATTCACGGCGCCGGCATTCTCCAGGACCGCCTCCTCACCGATAAGACCACCGAACAGTTCGCGCGGGTATTCGACACCAAGGTCCAGGGCCTGCAGAACCTG
>JASJCV010000174.1 GCA_030065275.1 Desulfobacterales bacterium
ATCAGGGGGTCGAGGTCCCGGTTATCTATGTGCTCGGCAACCACGAGTTCTACCGGAATCGTTTTCGAGGACATGCACGTTCGTGCCCGCGGTCTCGCGCTTCAACGCCTCGATGAGGCCGGGAAAACGATTCCGGTAGAACTCGTGGTTGCCGAGCACATAGATAACCGGGACCTCGACCCCCTGATCGAGAACCCATCGCACCCCCCGGTTCCCGACATGCGTATCGCCCGCCAGAACGACGAGATCGGCGCCGACGTCCGGGATGACGAAATCCCCGAACTCGACGTGCAGATCAGATAGGATATGGAGTTTCACGCGGCCACCTTCTCTCCTTGAACAATATAAACTAAATCGGTCCTGCAGTCAGTCCGGGTGTCTGCCCCTGAGCACCCGGCACCCCGTCAGGGTTTTTCGCCGGCCAGGGCGCATCCCAGGGCTTCGCGGTGGGTGTGCTTCAGCGAAGCCACGACCTCCTGGGCAAGTTCATCGCCGATCGTGTTTTCTTCGTCCACCACGATCGATGCGCCAGCCGCGCCCAGGTTGGGACTGGCAATATGGTAGCGGCTGCGGGCGATGATCGTCGATCGGGGAGCGAAAAAACGGATGTTGCGGATAATATCTTCGGCGGAACGCGGGTCCGGCACGGTGACGATCACCAGGCAGGACCCCTGGATGCCGACATGCGCGACGGCCTCGCTGCTGGTGGCGTCCACCATGTGGACATCCAACCCCCTGATTTGGGCGACGGCCGCGCTCTTGGGATTCAGTTCGATCACGGCGGCGGCGATGCCGCTTTCCTGCAGCTGGTCGGCCACCCGCTGGCCGGCCGGGCCGAAGCCGATGATAAAGGTCGGCGCACAACCGGCCGGACGCCGGGTCGGGGCAACGGTGGGCGGCGCCGGCTTCCTGAAAAGCCCCCGGAGACGTTCGGCCAGCGGCAAGGCGTGGGCGGCCATATAGGGCGCCACGAACATCGACAAAATCGTGACCGTGACGATCAGGTCGAATTCGCCCTCGCCCAGAATCCCGCCCCGGTGGGCCTCGGCGGCCAGGACGAAGGAAAACTCTCCGATCTGGGCCAGGGTGATGCCCGTGGCCAGGGCCGCCGTGTAGGGAATGCGCATCAGCACCCCAATCCCGAAGACGATCAGTGCCTTGAGAACGAAGACGATGCCGAGCCACACCAGGGCCTCGGTCCAGTTGGCCAGAAACCACTGCGGATCGGCCAGCATGCCGATGGAGGTGAAGAAGAGTGTCACGAACAGGGTGCGCAGGGACACGATGTCGGAGCGGATCTGGGCGGCGAAGGGCGATTCGGCCAGCAGCATGCCGGCGATGAAGGCCCCCAGCGCGGGCGAAAGCCCGATGGCGTGGGCCGCCCAGGCCGAACCCGCACCGATGGCGATGGTCAGCAGGACCACCAGTTCGCGGTTGTTGAAAAGCCCGCGGGTCATCAGGGCTTTGGGAATCACAGTGTAAAACAGGAGATAAAAGACCGCCGCCAGCCCGCCGGCGGACGCCAGGGTCCGGACAACGTGCATCCCGACGCTGTGCAGATCGCCGCCGTGCCCCATGACCGTGACCAGCAGCACCAGGGGCACAACGGCAGCGTCCTGGGTCAGCAGGATCGCCAGGGCGTTGCGGCCGTGAATGGCGTCGATCTCCATGCGGTCCATGAGCACCCGGAGCACGATGGCCGTTGAACTGAGGGCGACGATGGCGCCCAGGGCCAGGGCCTGCGGCAGCGGACCGCGTCCGGCGAAAAGTGCGGTGAACACGCCCAGCGTCACGAGGATCTGCAGCCCGCCGACCGTGAAGCCCCGGGCGCCCATGCGCTTCAGACGACTGAAGGAGAATTCCAGACCGATCGAGAACAGGAGGAGTGCCACCCCCAGTTCGGCCACATCCTGGACCGCGCTGCGGTTGAACAGCAGCGGCCCCAAGATGGCGCCGGCCAGGAGATAGCCGACGATGGCGCTCTGCCTGAGGCGCTGCGCCAGAGCGCCCAGCACGAAGGCCAGCCCCAGCAGGCCCGCCATTTCAGCGATCAGCAGCCAAACGTCCATGTTTTCCCCGTTCAAGCGTTAAATGTGAATGCCGTTATTAGAGTGCCAGGTGGCGATATATTTCCTTTAATCACCGGAACGGGGCTGTCCAGCGGCCCGAGGGTTGATCCCCGTCGCGCGAAATCGTTTGCCGCCCCGGCAGGCCGCGGCGGCCCGCAATCGGGCGTGCTAAACGCAGGGAAATGTGTTAAACCCTTGACGATTCGCAAATCTGCCCCCGCTGTTTCAAGCATGTCCCGGAACCTTTAAAGCGCCATCGAATGCATTAGTATTTGAAGCCCCGTTGCGTTAACCCTGATTGCCCTACCATGAGGGAGGTGTCTCGTGATTCATCAGTTCGATACCGTCATCGTCGGCTCCGGCGGGTCCGGCCTTTACGCCGCCCTGGAGGCCAGCCAGCGCTCCCGCACCGCGGTCGTGTCCAAACTCTATCCCATCCGCAGCCACACGGGTGCGGCCCAGGGCGGCATCAGCGCGGCCCTGGGCAACACCGAGGAAGACAAACCCGAGTGGCACGCCTTTGACACGGTCAAGGGCGGGGACTATCTGGTGGACCAGGGCGCGGCCAACATCCTGGCCGAAGAGGCGGTCCAGGCCGTCTACGACCTGGAGAACCGCGGGCTGCCCTTCAACCGCACGCCCGAGGGCCGCATCGACCAACGCCGTTTCGGCGGCCACACCCGTAATTTCGGCGAAGCCCCGGTCCGGCGGGCCTGCTACGCGGCCGACCGCACCGGCCACATGATCCTGCAGACCCTCTACCAGCAGTGCATCAAGAACGATGTCGCCTTTTTCGACGAGTTCCAGGTGGTGGACCTGGCCATGAACGGCGACAGCTGCCAGGGCGTGGTGGCGGTGGAACTGGCCACCGGCGAGGTGCATATTTTCGCGGCCAAGGCCGTGCTTTTCGCCACGGGGGGCTTCGGCCGCATGTTCAAGGTCACCTCCAACGCCTATGCCAACACCGGGGACGGGCCGGCGGTCTGCGCCCGGCGCGGTATCCCGCTGGAGGACATGGAATTCTTCCAGTTTCACCCCACCGGGATCATGGGACTGGGGATCCTGATCACCGAAGCGGTGCGCGGTGAGGGCGGTATTCTGCGTAACCGGGACGGGGAGCGCTTCATGGAGCGCTACTCCCCCACCCTGCTGGACCTGGCCCCACGGGACATCGTGGCCCGCTCCATGCTGACCGAAGTGCGGGCCGGAAAGGGCATTCGTGGCGACCGCAAGATCGACGACTACCTTCACCTGGACGCCACCCACCTGGGCAAGGAGGTCCTGCTGGCCAAGCTGCCGGATATCACCAGTTTCTGCAACACCTACCTGGGCATCGACCCGGCCGAAACTCCCATTCCGGTCCTGCCCACGGCCCACTACGCCATGGGCGGCATTCCCACCGACGTCTACGGCCGCGTGGTGCGCGACGGGCAGGACACCGTCGTCCCGGGGCTCTATGCCGCCGGCGAATGCGCCTGCGTCTCGGTGCACGGGGCCAATCGCCTGGGCACCAACAGCCTGCTCGACCTGGTGGTCTTCGGGCGCCGGGCCGGCCAGCACATCGGCGACTACGTCAAGCAGGCCGACGCGCCCCAACTGAGCGAAGCGGCCGCCGATCCGGCCCGGGAATGGATGGCGCGGCTGACCGAGGGAACCTCCGAACATCACGGCGGCCACATCAGTGACGAGATGCAGACCGTGATGATGGAAAAGGTGGGCATCTACCGCAATGCCGCCGACATGCAGACCGCGGTGGACGCCATGCAGCAGCTGCGCGAACGCTACCGGGCCGTGCGGATCCAGGATACCGGCAAACAGTTCAACACGGACCTGCTGGAGCTGATCGAACTGGGCAACCTGCTGGATCTCTCCCTGATCACCGCCGCCTCGGCGGCCAACCGCACGGAGAGCCGCGGCGCGCACAGCCGCGAAGACTTTCCCGAGCGCGACGACGACCAGTGGCTCAAGCACACTCTGGCCTATCTGGAGGGCGATACGGTGCGCATCGACTACAAACCGGTGGACACTTCCATCTGGGAACCCAAACCGCGCACCTACTGATTGCAAAGGAGTGACTCATGAAGATCAATCTCAAGATCCAACGCTTCAATCCGGAGACCGACACCGAACCGCGGTTCCAGGAATATTCGGTGGAGATCGATCCCAACGCGCGCCTGCTGGACGCCCTGATGCAGGTCAAACGCTTCCAGGACGGCAGCCTGGGCTTCCGCAAAAGCTGCGCCCACGGGGTGTGCGGATCGGATGCCATGCGCATCAACGGCAAGGACGGACTGGCCTGCAAGACCCTGGTCAAGGACCTGGCCACAGGCGACGGCGACACCATCACCGTTGAGCCCCTGCGCTACCTCCCGGTCCAGCGCGACCTGATCGTGGACCAGAGCGACTTCTTCCGCAAATACCGCCTGATCAAGCCCTACCTGATCAACGACGATCCCGTAGAAGCCGGGGAGCGCATTCAATCCCAGGAGGAGCGCATGGTGTTCGACGACACCACCAACTGCATCCTGTGCGCCTCGTGCTATTCGGCCTGCCCGGTGCTGGGCGAGAACACCGCCTTTCTGGGACCGGCCGCCATCAGCCAGGCCTACCGCTTTCTGGCCGATACCCGCGACCAGGGCTTTGCCGAACGGCAGCCGGCCCTGGACGATCCCGACGGGGTCTGGCCCTGCCAGAACCATTTCAAATGCACCAAGGCCTGCCCGCGCTCGATATTGATCACCAAGCGCATCAACCAGGTCAAACGGATGCTCGACAAGGCGCGCGAAGCCGAAAGCGAGTAAGGCGCCGAGCGCAAAGCGGAAGAGCTTAAATACTTTCCTAAGAGGCGTATATCAACTCTGTGGAATTCGGGTTTTAATTCCCTTGGCCCCGCGCCGAGCATCGGGGGCAGGGACGGATGAAGCGTGTCGGCCTGTCTGAGCGAAGCGAGTTCCGACACGCGCCGGCCCTGGGCCCGACGCGCAGGAGGGAGCGGGGCGAGGGCGCCTTCTTTTGGTTACTTTTCTTGGGCGACCAAGAAAAGTAACAGAATAATTAATGGATCGGTCAAACCTCTCCGGGTCCTCCACCGGAAGTGAGGCACTTAATCAACAGTTGAGCGGCCGCAGCGCCGCGCAAGGTAAAAAACTTAACCCCTCGAATAAGCCATTAACGAAAACGGAGGCCCCGCCGAGCATAGGCCTCCGAGCCATCCGGGTCGGCACGATAGCTCAGGCCTCCGGCAGCAGGAGGCTCAGCGCCGCGCCCGCCAGCCCCAGGAACATCAGGATGGCGATCAGCCCGGGCATCCCGATGACGCCGGCCACAAAACCCAGCGCGCCGAAAATCAGAGCCACCAGACCGATGGCCGAATTGGCAAAGGCCACATAGGTGGCCCGCCGCTCCGGTTCGGCCCGGTCGATCAGGTAAGTCTTGCGCCCCAGCAGCACCCCCGCCTCCGCAATCCCCAGCAGCATGAAGATCGCGGCCGCCAGATAGGGACTGCGCCAGACGGGCGGCAGGTACCCGATGGCCAGCGCACCCGCGCCGGTCAGAGAGGCCATGATGCCGCTCAGCACCAGGACCTTGCGGCTGGACAGATCGGCAAAGCGCCCCCAGAAAGGGCTGCTCAGGGCCGCCGCCAGGCCGGCGGCGATGACGATGATGCCTAGGGTCTTGGACTGCCCGGGCAGCAGTTGCTTGGTATAGAGCACGTAAAAGGGGGCGGCCAGCTCGACCGAAAGCAAAACCGCCCGCACGGCCAGAAAACGCCGAAACCACGATTCCCGACGCACGAACTCAAGGCCCGCCAGGACCTCGCGGTAGGCATCGCGACCCCCGGCCACCGCTCCCGGCGATTCTTTCATCCCCGCAAAGGCCAAGCCGGCGATCAGCCAGAGTATGGCCCCGCCAAAAAGCAGCACCAGGGCGGGGTGGGTTTTCACGGTGTCGCTGAACGCGGCCCTGATGGCCAGGCCCACGCCGATCGTCAGCAAGCCGCCGATCATGCCGCGGAGGGCCAGCAGTTTGCCCCGCCGCCCCTTGGGAATGGTCTTGCCGGTCACATCCTGGAAGGCCACCGATCCCACGCCGCGGCAGACGCTGAAGACGAGCAGGGCGGTGACGATGGTCAGGCCCGCAGTCGAGGGCGGCAATAAAACGGCCGCCGCGACCATGGCCAGGAGCATCATCACCTGCACCATGGCCGCAACGACCCAGAACCATTTGCGCACGGGGTAACGACGGATGCGCCCGGCCACGGCCAGTTGCGGCAGCAGGCTACCGGTCTGCCGCAGGGGCAGCAGCAGGCCCACGAAGACCGGTGGCGTGCCGAGGGCGCCGAGCAGCCAGGGAAGGACGAGTTTCGCGCTGGCCACCTGTTCGGCCAGTTTGGATGCGGCCCCGTTCAGGACATTGAGGACATAATTGTGCGGCAGATTGGTGCACTCCTCCGGCGGGATGTCGGTACAGGCCCGCTCGGAGGTGTCCTCACCGCTCAGGCGCGCATAGATCGCTTCCACCCGGCTGCGGCGGACATCGGTCTCGGAAGGGGGCGGCTTGTCCTGGATCGTGGTCATGGCATTCTCCCGGTAAGGGGCCGGTGGCGACCGGTCGTTGCGGGTTCGATCTTGAACGAGGGTTGCAAAGGTCAGGTCCGCTTCGCAAAGGCGCCGGGCGGGCCGTCGGTTTCCGGCGGCGGCCCGGGTGGTCAAGCCTTAAAAGGGTTTTATTATAGGATTCAGATCTGCTATCTTACCTATTTGTCCAACTGGCGGCTTGGGGCCCGCCCAAGGCCTTCGAGGCGTCAGGGGAGAAACCAACAACGCTTCGGCATCATGGCGGTCCTGGCCGCCCGGAGAAAGCGAGCGCATATGCAAGCCGGTCAAAATACTTTGTGGACGACAGACTTGGAAGCCTACTGGGCCGATGCGGTCCAGCGTGCCGTCCTGTTCACCGACATCCTGCGTCAGCGCGGTAATGTCTACCTGGAACACCTGCACAACGGCCAGCCCCCCGTACTGGTCTTCGACTACGAAACCATCCTGGACGGCCGTGAATTGGAACCCCCGGTCAATTTCGCCCTGGTGCGGATCATCGATCGGCGGCGCGAAGGGGGGGACCGACGGCGCAAAGCGAGAGACTTGCCAGCGGGCGCTGTCGACGACCGGCGCCACCAGACATCGATCGCCAGCGAAGCCCCGCAGGCGACGATGCGGCCGATCGTCATTTTCGACCCGCGCGCCGGCCACGGCCCGGGCATCGGCGGCTCTAAAAAGGATTCCCAGATCGGCATGGCCCTGGATGCCGGCCACCCGGTCTATTTCCTGATCTTCTTCACCAAGCCCGCGCCGGGCCAGACCCTGGCGGACGTGCGCAACGCCCAGATCAAATTCATTGAAAAGGTCCGTGAACGCCATCCCACGGCCCCCCGCCCGGCGATCATCGGCAACTGCCAAGGGGGCTGGGCCGCGGCCCTGGTAGGTGCGGAAAGGCCCGATCTGGTGGGGCCGATGGTGTTCAACGGCTCGCCGCTATCTTACTGGGGAGGCGTTGAAGGGATCAACCCCATGCGTTATCTGGGCGGGCTGATCGGCGGGACCTGGATCAACACCTTCCTGAGCGACCTGGGCCACGGCTATTTCGACGGGGCCAACCTGGTGAGCAATTTCGAGAATCTCAACCCGGCCAACACCCTGTGGAGCAAACTCTACCACGTCTACGCCAACGTGGACACCGAGGCCAAACGCTTCCTGGATTTCGAGAAGTGGTGGGGCGGCTTTTTTCTCCTCACCGACCGTGAAATCCACCAGATCGTGGAAGGCCTATTCGTGGGCAACAAGCTCGAGCGGGGCGAATTCGAAGTCGAAGCCGGCCGGCGGGTCGATCTCAAGAACAACGACAACCCGGTGGTGGTCTTCGCCTCGATGGGCGACAACATCACCCCGCCCCAGCAGGCCTTCAACTGGATCGTCAAGACCTACGGCACGGTGGAGGAAATCAAACGCCGCGGGCAGGTGATCGTGTTCATCGGCCATTCCAAGATCGGGCACCTGGGCATCTTCGTCTCGGCCAAAATCGCCCGCAAGGAACACAAGGAGATCATCGCCAGCTTCGACATGCTCAACTACCTGCCCCCCGGACTCTACGAGATGCAGATCGAGGAGGAGCCCGATGCGCCCGGCGAATATGCCGTGCGCTATGTTGAAAAGCATGTGGACGATATCCTGGCCCTGGACGACGGGCTGGAGGACGAGAAGGCCTTCCTGGCCGTGCGTCAGCTTTCCGAGGTGACCGACCTCCTCTACCGCAGCCTCGTCTCGCCCTGGGTGCGCCTGGCCGTGCCCGCGGATGCGGCCGAAACCTTACGCCAGCTGCATCCGCTGCGCGTTCAGCGCTATCTGTTTTCTGATCTGAACCCCTGGATGATCCCCGTCAAGGCCTGGGCCGCGGCCATCCGCGGCGACGGACGCCGCCGGGCCGCCCCCGAAGACAATGTCTATCGCGTCTGGGAAAAACGCGCGGGCGACACGATCGTGGACGGGCTCAATCTCTTCCGCGATGTCCGCGACGCGGCCTGTGAACTGATGTTTCAGACGGTCTACGAAAGCCCCTGGATGAAGATGCTTTCCGATTTCGTGGGCGGCACGGCCCCGCATGACGACGCGCAGCTCGAAACCATGCGCCGGCGCGATGCCGAACGCTGGCGGCGCAGCATGACCGAGGGCGATTTCGAGGACGCCATGGTGCGGATCTTTCTGGCCATCGGCTTCGCCGACCAAGTGGTGCGGCGCAAAGGCTACCAGACCATCGGCCGGTTGTTTGCCGCCCATCCCCGGATGAAGTCCCTGGAGCGCGAAGACATGCAGCAGATCGTGCGCGAGCAGTCCCGGGTCGTGCAGACCGACCAGGACCAGGCGATCGCCACCCTGCCGCAGCTCCTGCCCCGCAAAAAAGACCGCCAGGATGCCCTGGCCATGATCGACGAGGCCGCGGCCACCATCGGCCGCACGCTGGCGCCCCAGGAGCAGGTCGTGCTCGAGCGCATCAAGGCCCACCTGGAAGCCTGACCGGACCCGCCTTGTCCAGGGCTGGCGCTGCAGGACAGCCGCGCCAGCCTATTCCCAGACGACGGCAGATCCCCCCGGCCGCCCGGCCGTTGCAGGCGGCGCTCGATCGAATGGTCTCCCGAACGCGGAGACCAGGCGCTCCCGGTCCTCCGGCCCCTATGCGGCCACCTGTTCGAGGCGCCCCGCGACCCCGAATCTTCGAAGCCGAAACCTCTTCAGAGGACTCGGAAGTCATTGACGGCGCAGAGCGTCCGGCCGTCTTGATGGCAAGGGCGTCGCCCCGCGGCACCGCCTGATGCCGCGACCGACATCTTCCGCAGCGCTGCCGCTGACCGCGGCCTTGCCCCATTCGGCCGCATGGTATATTAACCCCCTGGAAGGATAAGCAATCGACCCGATCCATCCCGCTTGACACCCATCGGCAAGGATCATGGATTTGAAAAAGCCACACCTGTTGCGCGTCCTCAAATATCTCGCCTCCGCTGTGGGTCTGCTCATCGTCGCGGGCCTCGTCCTGGCCCTGGTGGCCGTCAAGATACTGGACAGCGACGACTACCGGCGACTGGCGGCCTGGGGGGTGGCGCAGACCGGCGACACCCGCATGGTCGTCGACGGCATTTTCGAGGTCGAATGGTCGCGGACGCTTCGTCTGACGGCGACGGATATCCGTTTCGAGGGCCAAGCGGATGGGGCACCGCCCGTTTTAAGCATCGGACGGTTTCATATCCGGATGGCGCCGGTCCACCTGCTGCGCGGCATTTTTCTGGTCAAGAACCTTGAAATCGATGGCCTGCGATTGACGCACCAGGGAAGTGATGCCCGCGATGCACCCCCAGCCGCGCTGGAATGGCCCTTGGGCTTCCTCACCCCGGTGGTGGAACGAATGGCCCTCAATAATCACCAATTCCTGTTCCGGGGCGCAAACCAGGAAGCGGGTCATCACATCTTCCTGCAGCGACTGCTCCTGGACGATCGCGTCGATGAAGGGCCACTCTTCCTCCAGGGG
>JASJCV010000175.1 GCA_030065275.1 Desulfobacterales bacterium
GCCATACTGTATATCGCCCTACCGTACCTCCGGCGGATTACCTACCGCAACCTGCGTCTCGTCTATCCGCGCTGGCCGTCAGAGCAGGTCCACGGGTTTGCCCGTCGCGTATTTCGTCACTTTGGTATGACGTTGATCGAGGCGGCCCACATGGCCTGCTTGCCGCCCGAGAAATGCCTTGAGCGCATTGACATCAAGGGTGATCACCATATCACCGCGGCCACCGCGAAGGGCCAAAGCCTGATCATCATATCAGCCCATCTGGGCAGTTGGGAAACCGCCCTGCAGGTCTATCCCCTTGTTTTCAAGCACCCCCTGCTGTGTGTGGCCAAGGTTCTCGGTTTGGGACGGGTCGATCGCTTGGTGATCCGCTCCCGGACCCGTTTTGGCAATTTGATGATCCCCAAGAAGCGTGCTTTCGATAAAATGCTCAAATGCCTCCGCCACGGCGGAAGCGTGGGGCTCATGATGGACTTGAATCGCCAGAAGCAAGCCGTGGATGTCCGTTTCATGGGCCACCGTGCAAGCGCCTCCCTGGGCGCCGCCATGCTCGCGATGCGCAGCAACAGCCCGGTTTTTCTTGCGACCTGCATCCGCGCGCCGAACGGGCGGCTGAAAATGCAGATCACGCCTGCCATCGAGATGCGGCGCACGTCGGATTTACGTGCGGATCTGCAGGAAAACACCCAGCGCATCACGGCCACCATCGAAGAGGCTGTTTGCCGCCACCCGGAGCAATGGTTTTGGATGCAGAAGCGCTGGGAAACCTATCATGACGGTTTGTACGCGCGTGCCTCCGCATGGAATCCGGGCAAGCTGAAAAAGAAGTTGAAGAAACAACAGATGCCTCACGCGATCAGGAAGCTATTGGAATAGCCGCCCTGAAACCATGATGCCACGTCGGACCGCAGCGGAACGGATCAATCCCATCGAAGTGAGGTTGTTGGCGACGTGTCGATGCATCGCCGGCATCTTCCTGTTCCGCATGTTCGAGAATGCATGCAACGCCCAAGTCCGTGACCTACAGGCCCCACAAAGAAGGTCCTTTACCTGCCCTTAAATCCGCATTCGCCCCTTGTTGGCCTGCGTCTCTCAACTGCCAATCGTTGAGTTGAATGACATTTGAACCAACAAGGAGAATCATCATGGAAAACAATAGAACACAGGACGACTGGGATGACGATAATGAAGGTCACGTGGATACCTGTCGCTTCAATCACGCATGCGAAAACCCCGATACAAACCTGTGGTGCGACCTGGCATTGATGTTGCCGGATAGAAAGGGTGAGTTGATTCGTGATCGGAACGGCGACAACGCTTACACTGCGCGGCTTTTATTTAAACAGCGGTACTCACGAATTTCAGGCCACGTGCAAGATCTGATGTAAGGCAGAGAATCGCGCCAAAAGGCAACCAAACCCACTGAAACAATCCTTCTCATTTGGTACTGCCTGAATGAAGTGCACATCGGCAGAGCCTTTCGAGGTTCTGCCTTTGGTGATTCAATGGGCTATTGGACTTGCGCGGCGACGTGCCGCTTTGCGGTGCTTGCCATGAAAGGGCGATGAGGCCAACCAAAAAACAACCCCCGGGCAAAACCAAACCAGGGGGTTGTCGTGTAATCGTGGTGGCGATGCAGGGAATTGAACCCCGGACACTGCGGATATGAGCCGCATGCTCTGACCAACTGAGCTACATCGCCAGTAATGTGTCGTCGCTGAACGCGAAGCGTCGAACCAGCCGTCGAAAATAAAAGCAGCTACCTATCAGTTTCCCCCGTCGCCGTCAAGCCGAAATCTATTTCGATTAAGGCTTAACGGCCGGCAGCGAGCCGGAGATCTCCACGGCGTATTCCTGCAATTCGACGTCCTCGGGAAGACCGGCAAATATGATCGTGAAGGGTATCTCTTTGCCCGGTGCCACCTTGACGTTGACGTTGTTCGCCCCGTTGCGGTTACTCAGCAGTTTCTGCAAATCGGCCAGCGGCATGTTTTCCAGGTCTTCGCGACTGGGCATATTTCCGCAGTAGGCCTGCGCCGAACGCTTGAAATTACGTCCGTCGGCAAATACCTGACCCGTCACCCGAATGAAGCTGCGCGGTTCCGCATACTCGTTTTTGACCCGCCCCTGGATGATGTACAACCGGCCATCGCTTTGGTTGTCAACCCAACTCCCCTTGAGGGCCGTCTCGACGGGGACAATTGCTTCAGGCGCTTGCTTGACCCCCAGCCACTTGCTGACGAACGGGATTTCCGGCAGGTCGGAGAGTTTGAATTTGGAGACGTCGAAACCCGTCGTGGTGTAGCCGAAATAACCGGCCGCACCCACCAAGATAAGCAGCAGCAGGAAAACCAGCGACTTGCTTGTCTTTTTCTTCTTGGGCATCGGCGACGGTTTGATGGGTTTGGTCTCGGCCGGCGGGATGTCCATGGTCTGGGTATCGGCCGCCGCCATCTCATCCATCAACTCCTGGGTGAGATCTCGCGAGCCGACCGCGCCCGCTGCGGTCGCCGCGGCCGCGGCGACCGGCGCCGCCTCCTCGGATGCGTCGTCCGCGACGATATCCAGATCGAAATCTTCGCCGTCATCCTCCAAAAGATCCAGGTCGATTTCTTCGCCGTGGTCGGCGTCATCTTCGATGATGTCAAGGTCAAGCTCGGCCTTTCCATCCTCGTCCAGAATCTCGAATTCGAGGTCTTCCTGCATTTCGACTTTTTCAGGGGCGGGTGTATCGCCCATCTCGAGATCGAGGCCGAGATCTTCCGACTCCGAGGTATCGAACAGGGCCGAGGGTTCCTCGCCCTCATCTTCGAGCATGTCGAACTCGAGCTCGAGGTCGTCGCCTTCATCGGTGGCCGGCTGCAGGTCGAAATCGAGATCAAGGTCCTCGACGGCCGCGTCAGCCTCAGGCGCGGGAGAATCGGTCGTATCCTCAACATCCAGCATTTTTTCGAGCTCGCTCAAATCCAGGGAATCGCTGCCCTGGGTGGTCTCATCCATATCCAGCAGATCCGGTCCATCCGGGGCGGCCGCGGCGTCCGTGTCGCCCATATCCAAATCCAGATCGAGTTCGGGGGCCTCTTCTTCAGCCATCGACGGAGGCGCTGGAGGGGTGTCGTCCTGCGATTCCAGGATCTTTTCGATATCGTCCAGGTTCAGCTCACGCGTGGCGTCATCGGGTTCCTCGGCCTCCACGCCGTCTTCATCCAGGTCCAGATCCAATTCGAGCCCCTCGACTTCGGGAACGTCTTCCTCCGGGGATTCGGCCGACGGCGTATCGGCGTCGTCCAGCAGGCTTTCGAGTTCATCCAGTTCCAACTCGCGGGTTTCCTCGACGGGGCCATGGGCCAGAGCCTCCGGTTCTCCGAGGTCGAGGTCGTCCAGGGCCAGGTCCATATCCACCCCTGCTCCCGGATCTTCGGTGTCGCCCTCGAGCTCCAGGACCAGCTCCGGTTGCTCCTCTCCGGGCGACAATTGGCGGGAGTCGGCGTCGCCGTCTTCCAGGACGCTATCCAGGTCCCCCAGATCGAGCGTGGCAACGTCATCGGCGTCATCACCGGCAGCAGGCCCCAGTTCGATGTCCTCATCTGCCAGGGAGGATGCCACGTCCAGGCCATCCCCGGCGTCCTGCGCGGATGGACCGAAGTCGTCGCCCAGAGACGCAAAATCGAGTTCCTCGGTTTCTTCCAGCGGCACATCGTCCTGATCCTCGACTTCATCGAACAGACTGTCGATGCCCGGGGCCAATTCGAGGTTGATCTCTTCGTCGGCGGATCCCGCTGCGCCGGTGAGGCCCCCCGCCGTATCGGACGGCGTTTCTTCCATTTCCGCCAGGTCGATTTCTTCGGTTTCCTCGACGTCCGGTTCGGGCACATCGTTTTCGAGAAGGTCTTCCAGACCGGGATCGAGCTCGAGCTTGATTTCATCGCCGGGCGGTTCCGCAACCGTCGCCGCCGGGGTCGACGCCTCGAGGCCGCCTTCCAGATCGCTGTCTTCCTCCAGCAAACTTTCAAGGTCATCCATATCCAGGTCGAGATCTTCGATGATGCCTTCTTCCGTTTCCTCCTGGAAAGCGTTCAGGTCGTCCGCCCCAGGCAGCGGCTCCACGGCGGCCGCATCACCAGCATCGCCATCGAGCATCTTCTCCAAGTCGGCCAGATTAAGTTCTTCGGTCTTGAAATCGTCTTCGGGTTCGGGGCCGGCAGGCAGGGGTTCGTCTTCCAGCAGCAAATCGAGTTCATCCAGGCTTATCTCGTCGGTGACCAGGTCGTCATCTTCGCTGGATTCCGGGGCCGGGGGTGCTTCCAGACCCATTTTCAACTCCGGCGCCTCGGGCTCATCGGCGGCGGGCGGATCCCCGCCGGCCAGCGCAGCGACCATCCCCGCCCCGGCCGCAAGTCCGGCGGCCGCGCCCAAAGCGGATGGCGCGTCGCCGTCCTCGGGCTCCTCTGGAGCGGCCATCGTAACGGCCGGCGGCCGCGCCCGCCAGATATGCTTGCATCGTGAGCAGCGGACCTTCGACCCGCTGGGCTTGAGAAAGCTTTCATCCAGTCGGAAACTGGTACTGCAATTCTGGCAGGTAAGAATCATGACACACCCCAAAGCTTATAATTTCAAGTGATAGACTTCCGGCAAATTGCGGTAAAATTCGGCATAGTCCAATCCGTAGCCCACAAGAAAACCCTTATCGACCGTGTGACAGGCATAGTCGACCTGCACATCGGTCTGGCGACGCTCCTTTTTGTCGATCAGGGTGCAAATGCGCACGGACGCCGCACCGGAAGATTTCAAATGCGCCACCAGATAAGATAGGGTGGTGCCCGTATCCACAATATCTTCCACGATGATGACGTCCTTGTTCTCGATCTCGAGATCGACATCTTTGACCAGTTTGACCCGCCCGGATGAAGATGTGCCGTCCCCGTAGCTCGAGGCACAGATAAAATCGACTTTAACCGGTATGGAGAGATGTCGGATCAAATCCGAAAGAAATATGAAGGCGCCTTTGAGAATGCCGACCAGAATCAAATCGCAGTCCCTATAATCGGTTGAAATGGCTTGGGCGACTTCCTCGACTTTGGTCGCAATCGCTTCTTTGGTGAGTACCGGGATGAATTCAGACATGGTATTAAATGCATCGCGTAGAAATTAGTTGGAACGTAAAAGTAAAATCCCCGTGAATGCGGTTGTCTGAATTCCAGGGCGATCAGAAAAGAATACCGGCGGATCCCGCGCCCAGCCTTACTTGCCGGGGTTATGCGCCGGTGCCGCTTGAGGCCTCACAGAGTTTCTGTTCGGTAGATCGCCGCCTTGTCCGTAAGATTGCCCTTTAATGGTTTTGGGCGATCGACGTTCGCCGAAAATGTCGATCCATCATTTTTGCATTAAAAATACAGGGTTACTTTGATTTAGTTATAAAAATATCTGCGAATTGTCAACGCATTTGATCGTTTACAAACCCTGCTCCGCCAATTTTTGCGCCAGCGCCTTCTGCTCCACCGTCAGATTTTTGGGAATGGTGATCTTGACGACCAGAAAAAGATCTCCCCGGCCCGATTGCTTCATATGCGGAAGCCCGTGACCGCCCAGTCGCATTTTCGTTCCATGCCGCGTGCCGGGCGGGATCTTGACGCTCAGCGCCTTACCGGCGATCGTCGGAACGGAGACGGTCGTACCGAGGAGTGCTTCGCTCAGTTTGATGTCCCGATGGATCACG
The DNA here is from genome assembly GCA_030065275.1 of Desulfobacterales bacterium. Classification (GTDB taxonomy): domain Bacteria; phylum Desulfobacterota; class Desulfobacteria; order Desulfobacterales; family UBA5852; genus JABZFP01. The sequence goes on from JASJCV010000175.1 coordinate 5,717, forward strand.
AGATCGTGGCCCTCGACGGCGAATACGGCATCCGCCAAAACACGGGCGCGAATGTACAAATCGCCGGGTCGCCCGCCGTAGGGACTGGGAGCCCCCTTGCCGGAGAGGCGAATTTTTTTACCGTGGATCATACCCGGCGGAATCTTGACCGTCAGGCGCTCGGAACGCCCGTCATGCTGGAAATCGAGCGTTTTGGTCGCTCCGCTGGCGACTTCTTTCAGGGTCAGCCCCAGTTCGTATTCGAGGTCTTGCCCCTTGCTTTCAGGGGCGCGGCCGCCGCTGAAGCCGAAGGGCGAATCGCCGCCGAAAGAAAAACGCACGCCCCCCTGACGCCCCGAGGGCCCGCCGCCGAAACCGAACTCGCGGAAGATGCTGCCGAAATCGAAATTGCGAAAAATATCTTCCTGAGAATACTGCTGCCGAAAACCCTCCGCCCCGAACTGGTCATACTGGCGGCGTTTTTCCTTGTCGCTCAAGACAGCATAAGCCTCGCTGATGCGTTTGAACTTGTCTTCCGCGGATTTGTCGCCCTTGGTGTGGTCCGGATGATATTTCATGGCCAGTCGACGGTAGGCTTTTTTAATTTCTCCGTCAGAGGCCTTGCGATCGACTCCGAGCGTTTTGTAATAGTCCTCGCCAGCCATAAGGTCCCTTCTCGATTGCATGCGTTGGTCTGTTTGGTCCCCGGCGGAATGTGCGCCCGGGCAGGGGTACAATCTCTAAATGTTTAAAATAAATATAAATTATTTAAGTGTCAATGAATAGCAATGCCGACCGGCGCCTCCCGATCAGGAAGTTTTCAAACGGTCCGGCCGAAAACGTACGCGGCGGTCGAAAAGGCGCTTTGCCCCCAGGCCGACGGCGGCCAGGACGCCCATCCCGGTTCCCCCGGCGATCAAGAACATGATCAGGATCTGGTATTTGACGGCTTCGCCCGGCGGACTGCCGGCGATGATCTGGCCGGTCATCATGCCGGGAAGGCTGACAAGGCCCGCCACGGCCATGCTGTTGATGATGGGAATCATGCCGCTGCGGATGCTTTCGCGGAGAACGCCGCTGATGGCCGCGGACCACTCCTGGCCAAGCGCCAGACGCGCTTCGATGACGTCGCGCTGCTCCCAGGCGGTCTGCGTCAGGCGGTCGAGACTCAAGGCGATGCCGGTCATGGTATTGCCCAGCAGCATGCCCAGGAGCGGAATCAGGTACTGGGGATGATACCAGGGGTCGATGCCGATGACGACCGTCGTGGCCAGGATCGTGACCGCAAACGACGACGTGGCCATGGACAGGGCGCCCACACCAAACGCCCAGCCCCCCGTGAAGCGGCGTTTCTGGCGGCTGACCACCTCCCGCCCCGCGGCCAGGAGCATGACCGTGGCGGCCAGGCCGACCCAGAGCAGGCTGACATGGGCGAAAAGGGCCTTCAAGGCAAACCCCACCAGGAAGAGTTGTGCGGCCGTGCGCAGGGCGGCGATCACGAGTTGCCCGGCCAGGCCCAGGCGCAGCCGCCAGGTGCACAGCGCCAGGAGGCCCACCAGCCCAAAAGCCATCAATAGGTCGCTATGGCTCAGGCTGATCATGCCGTTCCGGCCTCCCCGGCCGGCGTCTCCTGCAGGCCGTTATCGCAAAACGCGAAACGGCGGTCGGCCACGCGCGCCAGAAGGGACAGGTCGTGGCTGACCCACAGGGCCGCGGCCTGACGGCGATGGAGTTCTTCCAGAATGAGCGTTTCCATGCGCAACACATTTTCCCGGTCCAGGTTGGCGGTGGGCTCGTCCAGGAGCAAGACCCGGGGCTGGTTGCCCAGCAGCCGCAACAGCGCCAGGCGCTGACGCTCGCCGGTGGAGAGGCGGTTGACCGGACGGCGGCCGATATCCGCGGGGAGACCGCTGGAGGCGAGCAGCGGCACTGCGCCGCCCGGGAAGTGCGCGGCCACGGTGTCATGCCACCACTGGCTGACGGGGGGAAGATACCCCACCTGCTGGCGCCAGCGGGGCCCGGTGAACACCGCGGACGAGCGGCCGTCCAGGATCACTTCGCCTTCGTGGGGATCGAGGTCGGCCAACGCCCGCAGCAGAAGGGACTTGCCGACACCGGAGGGGCCGGTCAGTCCGACGCAGCTCCCGGGTGTGAGATGGAAGGAAAACGGGCCGCGGCCATGGAAGCGCAGTCCGCGCACCGCCAGACCGGCGGCCGGGCCGTTGGCGGCCCATGGGCGGCCGCCCCGGGGGCTTTCTGGTTTCATGTCATTCCCGTTGCGCGGCCTTGATAAGAATCATCAGGACGGAGAGCGCCGCCGGTGTCATTCCGGGTATTCGCGAGGCCTGGGCCAGGGTGGTCGGCCGCACGGCCGCCAGTTTTTCCTTGAGCTCGTTGGACAGGCCATGCGCACGCGTGTAATCCATCGAAGCCGGGACGCGAACATTTTCCAGGTCCTGGAGTTTGGCCGCTTCCCTTTTCTGCCTTTCGATGTAGCCTTCGTACTTGATCTCGATCTCGACCTGACGCTCGGCCGCGGGATGAATCGGTGCCGCGGCCGGCGCCAGCCGGCGCACCGCGGCGTAGTTCAGCTCGGAACGCTTGAGCAGCTGATCCATGCGGACCCCCTGGTCGAGCTCCCGGGTGCCGTGCTGGCGCAGATAGGCGTTGACATCGGCCGAGGGTTTGACGATCACCTTTTTGATCCGCTTGATTTCGTCTTCGATCTGGCCGCGGCGCGCCCGCATGTCCTGGACGGTGTCGCGGTCGATCAGGCCCAGTTCGTGGGCGGTTTCCATGAGGCGCAGATCGGCGTTGTCTTCACGCAGGATCAGCCGGTACTCCGCCCGCGAGGTAAACATGCGGTAGGGCTCGCGCGTGCCCCGGGTGACCAGGTCGTCCACCAGCACGGCCATGTAGGCCTGGGAGCGCTTGAGCAGCATGGGGGGCCGCTGCTGAACGCGACAGGCCGCATTGATGCCAGCCCACAACCCCTGGGCGGCGGCTTCTTCGTAGCCCGAAGTGCCGTTGATCTGCCCGGCCAGATAGAGGCCGCCGATTCGTTTGGTTTCCAGGGTGGATTTGAGCTGCAGCGGGTCGACGTAGTCGTATTCGATGGCATAGGCCGGGCGCATGATTTCGGCAGCCTCCAGGCCGTCCACCGCCTGCACGAAACGATGCTGAATCTCGATGGGCAGGCTGTTGCCCAGGCCGCTGGCGTAAATCTCCTCGGTTTCCACCCCTTCGGGCTCCAGGATGATCTGGTGGCGCTCGCGGTCCGGGAAGCGCACGATCTTGTCTTCGAAGGACGGGCAGTAGCGTGCCGGCGTTCCCTCGATCTTCCCGCCGTAGAGGGCTGAATGCGCCAGGTTGCGCTGCATGATTGCGTGCGCCCGCGGACTGGTGTGGCCGATATAGCTTGGCAGCTGCGGCATCGTCGGCGCCCGGGTCAGGCGAGAGAAAGGCCGTCCGCCGGTCAGTTTCTCCTGGATGGCGAAGCGTGAAAAGTCGATGGAGGACCGCCGCAGCCGCGGCGGGGTCCCCGTTTTCATGCGGCCCGTTTTAAACCCCAGCGCGTGCAGATGCTCCGGCAGGGCGTAACTGGCGAACTCACCGGCGCGACCCGCCTTGAACGAGGTATGACCGATATGTACCAGACCACGCATGAAGGTGCCGGTGGCGATGACGACAGCCTCCGCTTGGTAGCCGAAGCCGGTCTGGTCCACGACCCCGACCACGGTGTCGTTCTCCACCACCAGGCGCTCGATCATGGCCTGCTTGAGCGCAATGTTGGGCGTCTTCTCGATAAGGTGCTTCATCACGGTGTGATAGCGGGCCTTGTCGTTCTGGGTGCGGGTGGAGTGGACGGCGGGGCCTTTTTTGGTGTTGAGGGTGCGGTACTGGATAGCCGTCTGGTCGGTCACATGGGCCATCACACCGCCCAGGGCGTCGATTTCCTTGACGAGCTGCCCCTTGGCCATGCCGCCGATCGAGGGACTGCAGGGCATGGCCGCCACCTTGTCCAGATCGATGACAGCCAGGAGCACGCTGCAGCCCATGCGTGCGGCGGCCATGGCCGCTTCGCAACCGGCATGGCCGGCACCCACGACGATGATATCGAATTTTGGGGGGTAAAGCGCCATTGCCTCGACCACTTCCCATCGACAGGGGATCATTACATGTTGCCGCCCGGGCTTTTCATGCGTGGAATTTGGCTATATATAATTGCCGTTCAGGCCGGGTCAAGCAAAGGATCGACGCACGTGGGCGCATACTACTACGACCTCAACACCTATTTTCGCAGCATATTCGGCGAACGGGTCCACAAGCTCACCGTGGACGCCGGCTTCGACTGCCCCAACCGCGACGGCCGGATCGCCACCGGGGGCTGCATCTACTGCAATCCCCAGGGATCCGGGACCGGCCAGCACGCCCGGGGGCTGTCGATCCGGGAGCAGCTGGAGCGCAGCAAGGCGCCGGTGGCG
>JASJCV010000176.1 GCA_030065275.1 Desulfobacterales bacterium
ATCCGGCCGCCGGCGCACGGCACGGCGCCAGCGCTCCCCAGTCGCTATTTTACCGACCTATCATTGATAAAGTTCTGAAAACTTGATAATTATGCGCATCAAACCCCGAAGCCCAAGCGTATGGCGCAATCGATCGCCCGACGGTTGCGGCGGCGGCAAACCGAAAGAATCCCATGGCCTGGCAAGTTGAGTACATCGCGGAACAAGGCATCGTGAGAGTCATCTACGCCGGCCGGGTAACCGCCGAAGATTTCCGAAAGGCCACGCGCGAGACGTTGGACCTCGCCACCGGCCACAAAACCCTGTTGATCCTGATCGATACCTCCAAGCTTGAACAGGCCGTGTCGACGCCTGACATCTATGAGATGCCCATCTACTATGAGGAAATGAAGGGCAACCGCAGGACGCGCACCGCCATACTGCTCCCGGCTTCCAACCCCGCCCTCCAGGATGCGGAGTTTTACGTGACGGTTTGCCGCAACCGGGGATGGCTCGTGGAGCCTTTTGTCGATGAGCAGGAAGCCACCCAATGGCTTTGCGGAACCCGTGCGCCCCCGGTGCGGGGCGACGCGCCCCCTTAGCGCCGTCACACACCACCCACTGACAATCCCGCAAGACCTTGAATTTCCCCTGAACCACTCCGGGCGCGCCCTGAGGTGTTCATTCACTTCGGCACCTTTGCGGCCCTTGATCGTTACCGGCGGGCTCAACATCACCCCGAATGAATATTGGAAACGCGATCGCCAACGAAAAAGAAAGAGACCGCCATGGACACAACCTCCGTTAAGGAGAAAGCCGGCTTTCAGCCCCTGCGGCGGATTTACGGCATGGCCTTGTTCCCGCGGGCCGTCATACCGTTCGCCGTTGTCGGTCTGCTGGTGCCGGGAATGTCGATCGCGGCCGTTTTTTCCCGACTGTGGATACAGGCGAAAATCTCGCTGGCCCTCATTCTGGTCTGGCTGGGCCGGGCGAGCGTCGGCATTCTCGGGCGAATCCAATACCGGCTGACAATGGTTTTGCGCCTGATGCGCGGCCAGCCCGCCGAGGGGGTCTGGCAGGCGTTTTGAAGCGGGCCGGCGTCCACACCGCCGCTGCGGTGCAGAGATGGGGATTGACTTTTAATGATGGTCTGCAACGATAGATGCGAACGGTCCAAGTCGCAGGAAAACGCGGCCGATCAGTGAGACAACGCTCCGCTTGCTACGGCCGCCCCGCATCGGGGAGCATGCCATGATCGAAATTGCCGGACTGGTTGTCGCCGGGGTGACCGCGCTGGGAACCCTTGTACAGGCCTTCAACACCTCACGCGCCAAGAACCGGAGAGTAAGCCGCGCCAGCCTGAAGAAAGCCGAGAAGCGCGCCCGGGCGCCGTTGAAGGTCGGTGCCAAACGGGTTGCCGAAGTCATCGACCGTGAACTGCTGGAAACCCTGCAGCATGAAATCGAAATCCGTCACAGGAAGCTGATCGAGGCCTTTCGCTCCAACGATGTCAGCGAGCGGGAGCGCGAGCGCCAGGTGGAGGCGGCCCGCCGGCAGATCTGCCGTTTTCTCGAACAGGTCCTGAAATTCAACGCCGACCGTTTGCCCACCAAGCGGTTGAAAGACCTGTGGGTGTCCAATCGCTGCGGAAACTGATGCCCTAATTACATCAACTTGGGTCTTCGCCCTACGCGCCGTTTCAAGGCCTTTATCTGACGGTAGGACGTCCGGCAATGGGTGTTTCGTCGGGAGGGCCGGGCATGCGGCCCAAACGCACAATCGCCGTCAGACACTTCTTTCCGGCTGCCAGCCACCCCCAACCATTTCGCCCTTCCGGACCCGGTGCGGATTGGCGCTTACGTACCCTCGGCTGCGCCCGGTTGGAATTCTCCAACCGGTTCAAAGCCAGCATCAGCCGCCGGCTCGCATCCGCGTCCGCATCACGGGCCCGTTCCCGGGCCATCATTGACCAATCGTAGTCGTTTTCTGCCATGGTCTTTCTCTCCTATGCCGTCGCGGTAGCCATAAGGATATCGGCCGCCTGGCGCCGCCGGCCATCGCTCCAATTCGCGCCGGACGGTCCGACAGGGACCGAGCCGACGATCACATTGGAAAATCCGGCCTCGGCAAGCCAGGAACGAAAATCGGTGCAACCACCCCCCCACGGGGGATCGTTGGACGCGTCCCCGGAAAAACGGCCGTCATGTTTGTTCAGCTCGGTGATCACCAGTCGCCCGCCCGGTTTGAGCGTCCGCTTTATTTCATGGAGGGCCCGAATGGGGTCCCGGGTGCGGTGCAGCACCATGTTGGCAAACACCCGGTCCACACTTCGACTGGCGATGGGCAGGCGCCCGTTTTCGGAGCGGAGGGAAGGCCGCGCATGCGCCCCGCCGGTTTTTTCCTTTCGCCCGGTCGGCACGCCGGGGGAGGAATCGATCGCGATGACCCGGACCCCGGCCGCAAGCAGTTCCCCGGTCATGAAATCAGCACCGATGACGGCGGCCTTTTGGCCCGGCCGCAGCCCGGCCACGCCGATGGCGAATTCGCCAAGACCCGGCGGAACATACGTCCACCGGACCGCCTTTTCACGCGGTGCCTTATCATCCCGTTGGCTGGCAGGTTGCATGACTTCCTCCTTTCAATCGGTTGAGCACGCCGAAATCAGACCAGGTTGCCCAACGCCAGAGATATCAGAATCGCGGCCGCGCACCAGAAAAGAGCCTTCAGAGAGAAGCCGCGTCTTCTCGCGGCGGGGCAGGACCTTGGGATTCGCCGCCTGATGGGCGCAGAGGTTACCTCGGGCCGGAAAAGATCTCTCAACGAGGCGGCCAAAGACACCATGACGTGGCTCCTCCAAGAAAATGAAAATGCGGGCGAACAGCTACGGACTGACTCGAACGCCAACATAAACAGCGGGACATTTCAATTCCAATATCAATTGGTGATGATGGTCTTCAGAATTTCTGATTTGACAGATTTCGGGCGCTGAGATTAGAGAAACAGGTCATGGAACTCTACCAGCTGAAAACCTTTGTCACCGTGGCCGAGGAAGGCCACCTGACCCGGGCATCCGAACGCCTGCACACCAGTCAGCCGGCGGTCAGCGCCCATATCAAATCGCTCGAAGAAGAAATGGGGGTGCCCCTGTTCATCCGTACCCCCAAGGGCATGGTGCTTACCCGGGAGGGTGAAATTCTGCGCGACAAAGCCCAGAACGCCCTGGACACCATCGACGACCTCTGCCGGGAAGCCTCGCGGATGAAGGAAAATGTCGTGGGCACGGCCCGCATCGGACTGCACATCGATCCCCGCTTCCTCAAGATCGACTGTCTTTTATCCCACATGCGGCACCACCATCCTGAACTGGATTTCCACCTGCTGCAGCGCTGGTCCTGGCAGCAGCCGGAAGCTTTCAAAAAAGGCGCCCTGGACGGGGGCTTTGTTTACGGCGACCCCGACCTGCCGGATCTTGAGGTCATGACCCTGCGCAAATTCAATGTGGTCGTCGTGGGGCCGGCCGAATGGGAAGACAAACTGGCCGGGGCGAGCTGGGAAGCCATCGCCAGCCTGCCGTGGATCTGGACACCGCCCGACTGCCTGTTTTGTCATATTGCCATGCGGGCCTTCGAGAACCGGGGGCTGCAGCCGCTGCGCGTGACCGTAGCGGACCAGGAACCGCTCATCAGCACTCTGGTGGCATCGGGTATCGGACTGGCCATCATGATCGAGGAGGAAGCGCAGCTGGCCCGCGAACAGGGCCGTATCGCCATCTGGGAGGAAATCCTCGATACCGTCGATCTTGCGTTTATCTACGCCCGCCGGCGGGCGGGCGAACCCCTGGTCAAGGCGATTACCGACGGGATCCGCCAGGTTTGGAGCCTGCCGAATTCGTAAAGGGTTCAGTGATAAGCGTCGGAACGGTTTCAACACCGACGGCCATCTTGGAAGCGAAGACAGCATGAGTGGGCCCGGGGTGGAATCGATACGAATTAAGTAGGCTTCCGCATCAAATTTGCAGGACGTCCAGGCCGTCGCGCACGAGGCTTTTGGCAGCGGGAAGGAGGCCGGTCTGGTTCAGGATCGCCTGGGTGATCCCGGTGCCTGGCCATTTCTTTCCCTGCTGACGATTCACAATGACCGCGCCGAGGGAAATATCCGCTTCACCCGCGCTGTCATCGCCGGCGTGCCCGAGCGACGCGCGGTGAATCTGGCACCCATGGTCGTCGTCCCTGGAGCCCAGAAAAAGGGGATCGGCGACCGGCCCCCGGGATCTGTCCCGGGGGCCGGTCGCCGGCTTTGCGGCCGATCGACGCCTTGACGGCGGCGCCGGTTTGGAGATGGGTTTAGAGACTGCCGATACGATAGACTTCGCCGTCAAAGGTTGGCACCGACATGACAAAGGGGTCGGTCGGGTAGCACAGGGCCTGCTCCTCCAGAATTCCGATGGCGATTTCCTCCCCCATGCGCAGACTGTCGTAGTAATCGGAATAGTAGTGGACACCCGCCATGTTGCGCCCGATCGAAATATTGGCGGCCAGCTTGTTCAATTCACCTTCGAGGGTCAGGAAGGGCTGGTCGGGCTGGCCTGTCGTGGCCACCAGGCTCGATCCATCGGCGTTGGGTGTGTATTCGACGGGCGCGTCGCCACCCTCGAAGCGGCTGAAGACATCCGCGCCACCCCGGCGCACGAAGAGGCAACTCGTGTCGAAAAAGGCCTTCAGGACGGTCACGCAGGCCCCGGCGACCGTGGCGTGCCCGGCACCGTAGGACGGATGCATGGGCGAGCCTTCCTGAAACGCCATCGGCAGCAGCGCCGTCGGCGAGCCGGCGTTGGTGTTGGCCGTCTCGACGGCGGTCACCGTGGGATTGATCGTCGTGCGCAGATCCTCAAAGGCCGCGCCCGCCGCCGGAAAAGCGCTGGCAATCTGGCTGGCGCGGTGGATTCGCCCGGCGAGCGCCTCGGGACGCAGGCGCAGATGGTTGTTGAATTTCTGGTAGCGTACAGCCTTGAGCGCCCGGGTGGCGACCTCGGTCACCAGGGTCAGAATATGGGGGCCGCCGTAGAGGGCGAAGCCGCCGGCCTGACGTGCGTGGGTCTCCAGGCTCAGCGCGCCGTTGACGTCCAGGCTGTTGAGAAAGAGCTCGCCCTGCCCCGCGAGCTTGGCGAAGCCCGGGTCGAAGGGTGTGCCCATGGAAAGCAGGATCAGGCACGCGTTCAGATAGGCCTCGTAGAGGGCGTCGTCGTGGACATAGGTTGCCAGGTCCCGGGGGAAGGTCATGAAGCGCCGGGGCTGCGATGTGTCGAAAAGGGTCGTGTTGTCCCGCAGGTCTTCCCCGTTCTGCGCCTGCAGGTATTCATTCCAGTCGATCATATAGTCCTGGGCGGCGGCGACGGGCACGCGCTGGTCGATCTGCAGGGCACCGTACTGGATCCGGCCGTGGGCCACGCCCGGGTCGCCCGGCTGGTCGTTTCCGATCAGCATGAACTGGGAGAGATAGGGCCCCATTTCGACACCGGGTGAGGAGCCGCGGAAGAGGGTTTGGGGGGTGACATTGCCGCCGCTGTTCAGGCGCGGCCTTCCGTCTTCGCCGTTGAGTGCATAGCCGATTCCGTTCAGGTGCGTCACGGCGTCAAGCACGGTGGTGTTGGTGGTTCCGTCCGCCAGTTCGTTCAGATGAACGTCACGGATGAGGGCCAGCTCGTAGACTTCCGCCATTTCGTAGGCCAGCTCGATCGAACCCAGGGCCGGAGCGGGCGCCATGGTCACGGCCTGCGGGTCCGGGCCGCTCAGCTCGTACACGACCCCGGCGGTTGGCGCTTCCCAGGCCCGCGCCTTGCCCGAGGCGGCCCGCACCGAAGTCGTAAAGGCGTCGACATACGCCTCGTCGATGGCCGTGCGGAACGATTCGAAGGCCTGGGGGTCGGAGACCAGCCCCGTGGTCGCATCGTGCTCCAGGCCCTTGGTGAAGCTCATGGGATAGTTGGCGGATGCGTAGCGCTGTTCGTCGCCGTTGGCTTGATGGTTGGGATGGGACCGGTCGGCCGCCATCTCGGCTGCGGAAATTCGGACGCCCATGGCGTCTCTTCGACGATTATTGCTCATTTTTCCACTCCTTTCAAATCGGCTTGAGGGTGCATGACGCGGCGGCCGGCCAATCGATCCGGCGCCTGCGGCCTGGGTGGGTTGAATTCAAGTGGTCACGCCGAAGGCGCGCGACAGATTCCCCTGCCATCATCGGTAGTCAATTTTAGATCGGGCAACCGGGCGTGAAGGGCGGCATCGCCGAAGGCGATATGGAAAGGAGCGAGCGAGAAGTGAGCGTGAGTCCCGACCTGGTGACGGCGAACTGCAAGGAGCATTCCATCTTCCGGAGAAAAAAAGGCGATCATTGCTAAAGCTCAGTAATAATAACTATTCCTGTTAACGTCATTCTTCCTGACTTGGTGCGGCCATGTCGACTTGGATGTCGATGCAACCCCGTTTCGTCAATTTGGTTGACACCCAGCAGGGATCGAAGGCGGCGCGGAGAAAAATATCCCTTTACCTTGCCAGGGGCCTTCGTTATCTTCTCGGGAGCAAGTAAACCGAACGGCTCCGGCAACGATGAACAGGCAACGGCCTCATGACCGAACACGGCAGCGCCCCATGAAAATCAAACCGGCCGCAGCAACTGATCTTGACGCGGTTCTCTGCGTGCACCGGGACGCCTTTGGTTCCCAGGAGGAATCTTCACTGGTCGAAGCGCTTCTTAGCGACGCCAGTGCCCAACCCTGCCTGTCCCTGCTGGCCCTGCGCCAGGCGCGCGCCGTGGGGCACATTCTCTTCAGCCGGGCAACCGTTGGGGGCGCCCCCGAACTGTCCGCCTCGATTCTGGCGCCGCTGGCCGTCGTGCCCGAGGCCCAGAAGCAGGGGATCGGCGGGGAGCTCATCCGCCAAGGGCTGCAACTGCTTTCCAAATCCGGAGTGGATCTCGTTTTCGTGCTGGGCTACCCGGCATACTATCCGCGCCACGGGTTCCGGCCGGCCGAAGCGCTCGGCTTCAAAGCGCCCTACCCCATAGCACCGGAGAACAGCGACGCCTGGATGGTCCAGGCATTGAGGCCCGGGGTGATCGGCGCGTACAGCGGGGTGGTGGTCTGTGCGGATGCCCTGGACCATCCGGCGTACTGGGCCGAATAGCCCGTCCGCTCCCGATCTTAGGCGCGAAGAGAGGTCCTGAGGTGCAAATCGAACGCGTGACAATTGCGGCGCTGCCCCGCCTTGCCGAACTGTTTCAGCAGTTTTGGGGAGAGATCGCCTCGCGGGATGCGATGCAAGCCACTTTTAAGCGGATCAGCGCGAATCCCGCTTACATTCTACTGGCCGCCCGTCAGGCCGGACGCCTGGTCGGTTTTGTCATGGGGGTCGTCTGCGAAGACCTCTACGGAGACGGCCGGCCGTTCATGGTCATGGAAGATTTGATTGTCGATAAGGGGCAGCGCCGGCAGGGCGTCGGCCAAGCGCTCATGGAAGCGCTGGAGAAGACGGCGATCGAGCGCAATTGCGGCCAGATCATTTTCGTCACGGAAGCGAACCGCACCGATTCGATCCGGTTCTATCAATCGCTGGGCTATGACGCCGGCGCGCATCGCGGATTCAAAAAAAACCTGCGCGGGGACCGCAGCTGAAGGGTTTCGTTTCGTGGTTGTGGCCGTCAATCTTATGGTGCGAATCGTGCCCGGCGACGCTTACGAGCGTCGCCGGTTATGACGGTCGCGTGGAAGAAGGTCTGCCCGCAGTGCTTCCCATAACTTCCGGCCGCGTCCACCGCGCCGGAACAACCTCCGGGTTTGCCGTCATGAAATTACATTATCTCCTCGCCCTTTTATTGTTCGTCTCCGGCTTGGCGCATGCCGCTCCGGACATCGAAGGCCGGTGGCAGTCGGACAAGGCCGCTTCGATGGCCTTCAACCGGCAGCACGCCGTCCTGGCTCCCGGACAGCTGGATTACATCTCGCAGATGCTTGGCAACATGATCGTCGAATTCGAAGACGGCGTCGCCAAGCTGACCATGCCGGCCATCAGCATCCTGAAAGACGGCAAGTCGACGGAATATGCCGGCTTCGAAGAAAAGGGCCGCTATATCATCGTGGGGGAGGACGAGGATACCATCGTCGTGAAGCTCCAGAGTTCGGACGGCACAGCCACGCTCATGGTCTATCATTTCGTGTCCGCCGACCAGATGTGGGTCTACGTTCCGTCGGCCAGCGAGGCGGTCGACCTGCATATCCGCGAGTACTTCACCCGCATGAAGTAATGCCCAGCCCGAAAAACCCTGCCACCAGGAGATGACGCCATGACCGCCATCCTGCGCACCCCGGACGAACGCTTTGACGATCTTCCCGGTTTCGACTACGCGCCCGCATACATCGAAAACCTGAAAGGCTTCGAAGGCCTGCGGATGCACTACGTGGACACCGGCCCCGTGGATGCCGGGCACACCTTTCTGTGCCTGCACGGCGAGCCCACCTGGAGCTATCTCTACCGTCGGATGATGCCGGTCTTCAGCGCATCCGGCCACCGTTCCGTGGCCCCGGATTTTTTCGGCTTCGGGCGCTCGGACAAGCCCGTCGCGGAGGGGGTCTACACCTTCGATTTTCACCGCAACGCGCTGGTGGCCTTTATCGAACGCCTCGATCTGCAACGCATCACTCTGGTCTGCCAGGACTGGGGCGGTCTGCTGGGGCTCACCCTGCCGGAGGCCATGCCGGAGCGGATCGACCGCCTGCTGATCATGAACACCACGCTGGGCACCGGCGATTACGAGCTGTCTCCGGGCTTTCTGGACTGGCGCCAATGGGTGCGCCAAAACCCCGACCTGTCGCCGGCCCGGCTCATGCACCTGACCTGCCCCCATCTGACCGCGGCCGAGTGCGCCGCCTACGATGCCCCTTTTCCGGATGCGCGCCACAAGGCCGGCGTACGCCGTTTCCCGGAAATGGTGCCGGACCGGCCCGACGCCCCCGGTGCCGCGCTATCGCGCGGGGCCCGCGAATGGCTCCAAACGTCCTGGTCCGGTCCGGTGTTCATGGCCGTGGGCATGAAAGATCCGGTTCTGGGCCCTCCGGTGATGAAAGCCCTGCGAAAATGCATCGCCGGCTGCCCCGAACCCTATGAGCATGCCGAGGCCGGCCATTTTGTCCAGGAGTGGGGTGAAGACATCGCCACCCGGGCGTTGGCGGCCTTCAAGGACTGATTCGCAGCGAAGCCCTCGTGGCGGTACCCCGGGCGCTTCACCCGCTCCCTGCACCCTCCCATCATCGGCCCGCGCGCCGGCTTAAAGCAACATCGCCGTCTTTTGTCAGGGCGCCTGCCAAAATTTGGCAGGCGCCATCCCCCTGGTGGGGTCTCTTATCTACTTTACTACAACATATGGTGTTCGCGGCGGGATTCAGCACTGGTTCAAGTCTTGCAAGCCTCCATCGGGAATTGATTCGTGGGGGCCGCTTTCACCATCCGGCCGATCCGACCTGTTCCCATCCCGTTTCAACTCAGGGGAGGATATCTTGATACGACATCGATTTTTGCTGGCCCTCACGGCCATCATGCTCCTTGGCGTTCCCGTTTTGGCCATGGAGCCATCCGAAGCACCCGCCGACAGCGCGGAGACCTTTCTGGCCAGCCTTCATTTTCAGAAGGGACGCGTCGAACTCCCCGACGGGATTGCCGCACTCGAAGTGCCCGAGAATTTCCGTTACATCGGCCCCGAGGACAGCCGGCGTTTCCTCGAAGAAGGGTGGGGCAATCCCAATGGATCGGGGCAGATCGGTATGCTCCTGCCCATGGACACCAATTTATTCGGTGACCAGGGCTGGGCCGTGGTGATCAGCTACCAGGAAGACGGTCATGTATCGGATAAAGACGCTCACGCCATCGACTATGACGAGATGCTCGTCACCATGCAGGCCTCGGCCGAGGCCGGCAACGCGACCCGCGGCGAGCAGGGCTTTGAACCCGTGACCCTGATCGGATGGGCCACGCCGCCCTACTACGACAGCCAGGCCAAAAAACTCTACTGGGCCAAAGAACTCCGGTTCGGCGCCAGCCCGGAGCACACCCTCAACTACAACGTGCGTATTCTTGGGCGCAAAGGCGTTCTCGTGCTCAATGCCGTATCCGGCATGGCTCAACTGCCCTTTATCGAGGCCAGCATGGA
>JASJCV010000177.1 GCA_030065275.1 Desulfobacterales bacterium
GTCGGCTACGACTGGCTGTTTGTCGACGGCGAACACGGCCCCATGGGCATCGAGGCCATCACCGCCATCCTGCAGGCGGCGCAGCACCGCTGTCCCTGCCTGGTGCGCATCCCGGCGCTCGAAGAAGTTTGGGTCAAAAGGGCCTTGGACGCCGGGGCCGACGGGATCATCGCCCCGCTGGTCAACTCGGCCGAAGACGCCCGCCGCGTGGTAGCCTGGGCCAAGTACCCGCCCGCAGGCCGCCGCAGCGTCGGCGGCGGCCGCGCACATGGCTACGGCCTTACCTTCGATCGCTATATCCGCAGCGCCAACGAGAGGACGGCTGTTATCGTCCAGATCGAGCATGTCGCGGGGGCCGGCCGGATCGCATCCATCCTGGAAGTGGAGGGCATCGATGCCGTTTTCATCGGGCCCTATGATCTTTCCGGCAGCCTGGGCATCCCCGGCCGGATCGACGCCCCCGAGGTTCAGATGCATATTCGCAATGTGCGCGATGCCTGTCTGACCCATTGCAAACCATTGGGCATCTTCACGGCCGACGCCGAGGCGGCTCGGGCCTATGTCGACCAGGGCTTCGTCCTGCTCGCTGTCGGGGCCGATGCCGTGCTTCTGGGTCATGCCGCCGGGGCCAGCCTGACCCGGGTGCGAGGGTAGCGGCCAATCGGCACCGGACCCGGCACGCCACGCCCGCAATCCATACCGGTCGGTGCAACGGGAGAATGATGCAATGACGCCAAACCCTGCGACATCCCCCCCCGCCCTCTCGCGCTGGCGATTGATCACGGGCATCGCGCTGATTGCGGCCGCATGGCTCACACCTCTTTTCATCCCACTGGTTACGACTCTGGCGTTGTCGACGACCTTGAAGACCATGCTCTCCGGGTTCTTGCTGGTGGGCGCGCCGGAGGTGCTTACGCTCGCGGCGATCGTCATCCTCGGCAAAGACGGTTTCAATTTCATCAAGGCCCGGTTGCTGGCCCTCATCCGGCAGGCGGCACCGCGCGCCCGGGTCAGCCGCACACGCTACCGGATCGGTCTTTGGCTGCTGCTGCCCCATCTCGTCTTCAATTACCTGATCTACTATGCGCCGCATCTCATTCCGGGCTACGATGTTTATCGGTTACCCATGAACCTCACCGCCGACGCCCTGTTCATCGCCACCCTCTTCGTGCTCGGCGGTGATTTTTGGGACAAACTGCGGGCCCTCTTCGTCTACGAAGCCCGTGTCTGCTTCCCGTAAAAGAAGGCGGCCTGAAGTGAATCGCCCGTGGAAAGGGGGGTGACCATGTGGTGGGCGTTTATCAGGGCGCTTCTCATCTTGCCCGGCAGCGTTCTGGTGCTGGTGCCGGCGGTAATCCTGACGTTCACCGGTGTCGAGGCCCGCTTTGCGGAACCGACCCTGGCCGGAATTTTTTTCTTCTGGGCAGGGATGGCCTGCGCCACGGTGGGGGTGGCGCTGGCGGCCTGGTGCACGGCGCTTTTCTTACGCCGTGGCCGGGGCACACCCGCGCCCTGGGATCCTCCGCGCGTGTTTGTGGTGGCGGGACCCTATCGCCATGTGCGCAATCCCATGATCATTGGGGTGCTTCTGATACTGGCCGCCGAGGCGCTTTTGTTTCGCTCCTGGGCGCTGGCCGCCTGGTGGGCCGTTTTCCTGGCGGGCAATGCATTGTACATCCCCCTGGTCGAAGAGCCCGGGATGGTCAAACGCTTCGGCGATGACTACCGCGCCTACAGGGCCCGGGTGCCGCGCTGGCTCCCCCGCCGGGCGTAACCCGGGAAGGGAACTTCCGGTCCGGAGCGAAGGGGTGCTGAAATTACCGGGTGAATCGGGGAAAAGCTTATGGCGACACGCGCTGGGGACCAGATCATCCAGTACATGATCGATGCCGACGACCGCATTGTTTATGTCAGCGACGGCTGGTGGTTTTTTGCCGAAGAAAACGGCGCCGGTCCGGATTGCTACCCGCCGCAGCTGATGGGCCGCTCGCTGTGGAATTTCATTGCCGGGGAGGAAACCCGGCAACTCTACCGGATTTTAATCGCCAAGACACGATCGGACAAGGCGACCGTTCAGATTCCCATCCGCTGCGACTCCCCTGATTTGCGCCGCCAGATCATGATTGACTTGAAATCCGTCGGCGATGGGCATATTGAATTCGTGTGCCGCACGCTGCAGGTCGAGGCGCGGGCCCCTGTCGATCTTTTGCGCAGCGGACCCGCACGATCGGATCGGTTTATCCACATCTGCAGTTTCTGCAAGAAGATTGCGGTATCGGCCGAGGAATGGATCGATACCGAGCGGGCCATCGAGCGCATGGCCCTGTTCAGTGCCGCCATGCTGCCCCGGCTCAGCCACAGGGTTTGCCCGGCCTGTCACAACGCCGCCCTGGCGGAGCGTTGAGGCAGCGGCTTCACCGCATGGGAGACATCACGAAAACCAGTATTCGGGGAGACGACATGCAAGTCAGCCGCGACCAGCGCCGCAGCCATCGCGTCCGTGAATTGAAACCGACCCGAATCCGTCTGAAGGGCCACCATTTCATGGTCGCCGATATCAGCAACAGCGGCATCGGCATCATGCTCGAAGACGGCGGCCCGACCTTTGTCGTCGGGGAGCGCCTGGAGCATATCCCCATCCCGCTGGAAAACGGTATCGTCAACGTCCAGGGCATCGTCTCGCACATTTCCGTGACCACGGCCGGGCGCACCTGCGGGATTCATTTCATCTTTCGCGGGGCGGAGTACGATGCCGTCATCCGGTTCATCCAGGAACGCACCTTGAATTCCGCCGACGAGGCGTCTCCATGAGCGCAACCGTCAAGGTCGAGGTCCGACAGATCGCCGCCACGGCATCGGAAGCCCAAGCCCGTGGCCACAAGCTGGTGACCGACCGGCCGGAGGCCAAGGGCGGCGAAGACCGGGGCCCCATGGGGGGCGAAATGCTTCTGATGGGGCTTGGGGGCTGCTTCATGAGCAACCTGCTGGCTGCCGTCAAGGCACGTGCGTTCGAGGTTCAGGATCTCCGGCTGGTCATCGCCGGAACCCTGGGCGAGGCCCCGGCCCGCTTTACAGCCGTGACCATGGCGGTCAGCGGCCGCGGCGCCGCCCCGGCCGAGCTGGAGAAACTCGTCAAGATTGCCGAGCGCGGCTGCATCGTCGCCAACACGCTCAAAAACACCGTCGACCTCACGATCACCGTCGCCTGAACGGCGGCCCGGCCGACGCTCCGGGAAACCACGCCACTGCAGTGACTGGGACGAACGCCACGGCCGGCATCCCGCCCCTGGCGTTTGAAGAAACGGAATGCCGACCTGTCCGCACAACAACCTGGTGCTGCTTGCCGCGCCGGCCCCGCGGCTGCGCTGCCGCCACTGCCACCTGACCATCCGGGCCGACGAGATCGACGGCGGTCCCTGCCCGGAATGCTACGAGGCCAGCGGTCGGCGGCGCTATGATTTCGAAACCCTCGCGGCCGAGGGCGGCGGCGGACGATACCGTTGCGAGGACTGCGGCATCCTGATTCCCGGCGCCTGAACCCCGGCCCGATTGCCGCCGAAGGATCTGCCCGTGGAAAAGCTCGACATCGCGCCCCATGTCGCCATCCCCCTCGATGAAATCGAAATGACGGCCGTGCGCGCCCGTGGGGCCGGCGGGCAAAACGTCAACAAGGTGGCCACGGCCGTGCACCTGCGTTTCGATATCGCGGCCTCCTCGCTTCCCGAGGCGCTCAAAGCCCGATTGATGCGCTGCCGCGACCGGCGCATCACCCGGCAGGGCGTCGTGGTGATCAAGGCCCAGCAGTTTCGCCGCCAGGAAAAGAACCGGGCGGCGGCCCTGGAACGGCTGGCCCGGCTCGTGCGCCAGGGCACAAGCGTCGCCAAGCGGCGCAAACCCACCCGCCCCGGCCGGGCCGCGAAGCAAAGGCGCCTGGATGCCAAAACCCGGCGGGGGCGCATCAAAGCGATGCGCTCCAAGGTCGTCGACTGACTCCCGGTCCGCTTCCAGCCGCGACGCCGCGACGAAAACCGGAAAACCCGGAGAGGGTGGTGCGATGCCGCAGATCAGACGGGCCCGCCGTGAGGATGCCCAAACCCTGACCCGTATTTCCTTTGATTCGAAACGCTATTGGGGTTATCCTGAAGCTTATTTCGAACACTGGGCCGCGGAGCTGACCATCGATGCCGGTTATATCGGGCGCAACGACGTCTTTGTTTACGCAAACGCCGGCCACCTATGCGGCTACTACGCCATCGTCGAATGCCCCGAAGACGTCGCCGTCTCGGGCATCCCGCTGCCCCAAGGCTTCTGGCTGGAGCACATGTTCGTTTCCCCGCGCTGGATCGGCCGGGGCATCGGGACGAAGCTTTTCGACCATCTGCGCGCGCATTGCCGGCGCCGGCGCATCGACGTGCTGGGTATCCTTTGCGATCCCAACGCCAGGGGATTCTACGAGCGTATGGGCTGTGAATATGTCGGTGAACATCCGTCAACGATCGAGGGTCGAACGACGCCCCGCCTGCAGCTGATCATCGATCCCGAGGAGACGCCTTGACCCCACTGGACTACATTGCCCTCGCCGTGATCGCAACGGCCGCCCTGGTGGCCGTAGGCTCGTTCGCCATGATCGCCAACTACCTTTTTGACCGGGGTCTGGCCGACCGCAGCGACCCCTTCCCCAATATTGTCGATCTCTACCGCAAATACCGCGATCACACCCGCGCCCAGCAAGGCCGCGTCGACCGCTGGCTGTGGATTCACCTGGCGGCGGTGGGCGTCTTCATCGCCGGGGGGATAGTCTATGTCATTGCTCGTTTTGTTTAATCCCGGGGACGCAAGGAAAGGGCCATCATGAAAATGACCCCCCTGAACACCTTCGTAGCGGCGAGCCTGTGTGCCACGCTTTTTACCGGCGGCCCGGCGGCGGCCGGCAAGGTCGTCATCGCCCACCGCGGCGCCAGCGGCTATCTGCCCGAACACAGCCTGCCCGGCAAGGCCGCCGCCCATGCCATGGGGGCCGACTACATCGAGCAGGACCTGGTCATGACCCGGGACGACCGGATCATCGTGCTGCACGACCTCTACCTGGATCGGGTCACCAACGTGGCGGAGGTCTTCCCCGACCGCCGGCGCCCGGACGGCCATTACTACGCCATTGATTTCGACCTGGCCGAAATCAAGCGGCTGCGCCTGATGGAAGCCTTCAAGCGCGAGGGCGACACCCTGCTGGCGATCAGCCCCGTCCGGTTCCCGCCCGGGCGGTCTGTCTTCAGGATCAGCACCCTGGAGGAGGAGCTCGAGCTGATCCAGGGCATGAACCACAGCACCGGCCGGGTGGTCGGCATCTACACGGAAATAAAGGCGCCCTGGTTTCACCGCCAGGAGGGCAAGGACCTCAGCCGGGCCGCGCTGACCGTGCTCAAGCAATACGGTTACACGCGGCGCGAAGACCCGCTTTACCTTCAGAGCTTCGATCCCCAAGAACTCAAGCGCCTGCGAACCGAACTGCTGCCGGCCATGGGGCTGGACCTCAAGCTGGTGCAGCTCATCGCGGAGACGCGCTGGGGGCTGACCATGGTTATCGAAGACGGCCGCACGGTGCCCTACGACTACGAGTGGATGAAACGCCCGGAGGCCATGGCCAAAATCGCCGCCTACGCCGACGGCATCGGCCCCTGGTTCAACATGCTCGTCCGCCCGGATTCCGCGCCTGGGAAAATCGAGGTCACCGGGATGGTCGAGGCGGCCCACGCGGCCGGACTGGAAGTCCACCCCTACACCTTCCGCAGCGACCCCGGCCAGGTGCCGGCCTACGCGACCGACTTCGAGGACCTGCTGGACATCTTCCTTTTCAAGGTCGGTGTGGACGGTGTGTTTACGGACTATCCCGACCGGGCCGTCCGGTTCCTGAACAAGCATCCCCAAGGGAGATAATCATGGCCTCCAAGGTCTACTTCTGGAATCTGCGCACCTCGATGAAAATGCCTTATGCCAAGCGCGTCAAACGCCTGATCAAGCGATCCGGGGTGTTCGCTCCCATCGAGAGCAAGGCGCTGGTTGCCGTCAAGGTGCACTTCGGTGAGGCCGGCGCCACCGGATTCATTGCCCCGATCTACATCGCCCCCATCGTGGGCCTGCTCGTCAAGGCCGGGGCCCGTCCCTTCCTGGCCGACACCAACACCCTCTACACCGGCCAGCGCTACGAAGGGGTGTCCCACGCCCAGGTGGCGGCCCGCCACGGGTTCGATCCCAATGTCCTGGGCGCCCCGGTGGTGATCGCCGACGGCATCCGCAGCCAGAACGTGCGCGAAGTGGCGATCAAGGGCAAGCACTTCAAAACCTGCAGCATCGCCGGGGACTTCGTGGACGCCGACGTGCTCGTGACCCTCAACCATTTCAAGGGCCACCTGCTGGGCGGGTTCGGCGGGGCGCTCAAAAACCTGGCCATGGGCTGTGCCTCCGTAAAGGGCAAGATGCAGCAGCACTGCGACATGGGACCCACCCTCATCGAGAAGAACTGCACGGGCTGCGGCGCCTGTGTCGCGGCCTGCCTGCACAAGGCCCTGGAACTAGAGGGCGAGAAGGCCGCTTTAACGAAGGAAAAATGTGTGGGCTGCGGGGCCTGCATCCACGCCTGCGAATACGGCGCGCTGCAGATCGAGTGGAAAGAGAACACGCCCCTTTTCCTGGAGCGGATGGTGGAGTACGCTGCTGCCGCCCTGGCCAGCCAGGAAATCAGGGCCCACATCACCTTCGTCACCAATGTGAGCCCCGGATGCGATTGTGAGGGCCACTCGGACGCCCCCATCTGTCCCGATCAGGGGGTACTCGTCTCGGACGACCCGGTGGCCCTCGATCAGGCGGCTTTAGATCGGGTCAACCTGGCCCCGCCGCATTACCCGAGCGCCCTGCCCAAGGGCGTCCAGCTCGGCGACGACAAGTTCATGGCCGTCTACCCGGATATCGACGGCACCCACGCCCTGGCCTACGCCGAATCCATGGGGCTGGGCACCCGGAAGTATGACTTGGTGAAGTGCTGAAAGCCGGCGGGTGACGGAAAGCGCCCGCCATGGCCATCGATACGATGCTATCCGGAACAGAGCGGGTTCCGCGATGCGCCGACCTGTGATATGGCTTAACGATCATCTCCCAAGCCGGTCCCCGTCTTTCCGCCGCAATGGCGAATGAAATGTAGCCGATATCGGACCCCGCCGGTCCGCTGCCACCCGTAATTCAAAAAGAAAACGCTCGAAAGGGCCGTTCGGCACTTTCAGTTTGCATCCAATGGTATTGGACCAGAAGTGTCTCAAATAAGGTATTTCCGTCCAAAATAAGGAAAACGACATTATACATAAGATCTGCGAAAATATTATGAGCGAAATATTCCTTAAAGAGCAGAGTCCCATATCAAGACGTTTTTGTATATTTCATGATGATGGAGAATCCGGATGGCTCTATGTAACTGAGCCAGAGGGCGGAAAATACGTAGCAGATGCATTTGCTTATAATCGTGTTGAACCAATACCGAATTCAAAAGTGAAAGAATATACGGACGGACCGCCGCCGATTTGTGAATCACATGCGAGTATGAATGCAAAGATTGAAAGTCCAAATTCTGATCAAATTACTTTTATCTGGTCCGTTGGTGGAGAGTCAGTGGCACTGCTATACCGTACCGTTCCTATCGCAATGATAATCGATGCAAAAAAATTCGGCTTTAGTAAAGGCATCTCGGTCGATGGCCCATGGGGGCATCCATGGGATCAGGCTATTTATAATAAACACTTTGCCGAACATGCCGGTCCACAGGACGCAGCCAAACGGCACCTGTGACCGGCGGTGTTATGCTTTTGAAAATGAATATACGTCCATTTGAAATGAAAGATTTAACTGCGACTTCAGAGGTACATAAAGCAGCATTCATTAGACAGACAAGGTCATATGAATGGATTGAATGTAATTCTAAAGCTTATCCAAAATCTCAAATCTTTGTTGCAGAAAACCATAAAATGGAAATTATTGGCTATATACATTGGTGCCAAAAAAGCGGATTCCGATCTGAAGTTGTTTTGGAACTAGAACAATTAGCTGTCCATCCAAGACACAAAGGCAAGGGGATTGGAACGAAATTAATAAAAGACTCGCTTCCTCAAGTTCAAAGACAATTAAAATCGAGAAATGCTGTAATAAAGCATATTGTAGTAACAACGAGATCCGATAACGATGCTCAAAAGCTTTACAAAAAGACACTAAATGCAGCCGTAGAGGCCACTATCAGCAGCTTATATTCTGCTGATGAAGTTTTCATGATTTCAAGAAATATAAAATTATAGCGAAACCTCGCGCTTGAAATCAGAAGGGAAAATGATGACGAGTTTTCGATGTCTCAGCTTGGTTGTTAGCCCAACGCGTTACATACAAAGGTAATGAACGTGCCGAGGGAAAAAAATAAAACAGCCCTACGGAGCCGGATTGAGGATCTAAAGCAGCAGGTCGCTGGTTTAAAGGCTGCTCTGCTGGAAGGTGAAGACAAATTCCGCGCATTGACCGATTCCGCACCAGTTGGAATTTTTGTCGACGATGCGCAGGGAAAAGCCATCTATGTCAACAAAAAATGTGCTGAACTGGTTGGGGTCCCAGCGGAAGAAGCGTTGAATTTTGATTGGATTCCCTTCCTCCACCCCGATGACCGTGAACGCATGGTCTCCGAGTGGACCAATGCGTTCGAGAATAGTGCCGAATTTCGCATGGAGTATCGCTGGGTTCATTCGGACGGCAACGTTGTCTGGACGCTTGGAGAGGTTGTTCCCATATTGGGAGCAGACGGTAAAGCCACTCTGTTTATCGGTACGCTAACAGATATTACGGCTCATAAGAAGGCCGAGATAGAGAAAGAAGATTTGAAGGCCCAACTGGTACAGGCGCAAAAGATGGAATCAATCGGTCGCTTGGCAGGCGGTGTTGCCCATGATTACAATAACATGCTCAATGTAATCCTGGGTAATACGGAAATGGCGATGGCCCAGGTGGACGAATCCGGTACCGTATATGATCATCTTCAGGAAATCTTTAAGGCTGCAAGGCGTTCTGCGGAAGTCACCCGACAATTACTCGCCTTTGCTCGTAAGCAGATTGTATTGCCCAATGTGTTCGACATGAACGACTCCGTAAAGGAAATGCTCAATATGCTTGGGCGCCTGATCGGCGAGGATATCCAGTTGGCCTGGGTGCCCCAGGCAGGCCGAATCCCGGTCAAGATGGATCCAACGCAATTTGATCGGATTGTGGTTAACCTGTGCATCAATGCGCGAGACGCAATAGACGGAATTGGCAAGATCACGTTGGAAACCGCCACCGTGACCATTGACGAAACATACTGCGCCGAGCACATGGGGTCCCTTCCCGGCGAGTTCGCCATGTTGTCTATCGGCGACAACGGGAGCGGGATGGACAAAGCAACCTTGGAGAATATATTTGAGCCATTCTTTACCACCAAAGGTGAAAACATGGGCACTGGTCTGGGATTGGCGAGCGTTTACGGCACGGTCAAGCAGAACAACGGGTTTATTGATGTTCAAAGTGAGCCCGGTACGGGCACGATTATCAAAATTTATCTGCCCCGATACACAGGCCCGATGTCTGAAGACAAGGCGCCCGAACCCGAGCCCTTTCAGGAGGGCAGAGGGCAGACTGTTCTGGTAGTGGAAGATGAAGTTGCCATCCTGGATTTAATCAAAAGAAGTCTCGATAAATTTGGCTACAAGGTACTGGCCGCTGAAACTTCATCTGAAGCCTTGAATTTAGAACGTGATTGCAATGAAGAAATCGCCTTGCTGATTACAGATGTGATCATGCCGGAAATAAACGGTTGGGATTTGGCGAATCGGCTGCGGTCGAATCGTCCGAATATGAAATGCCTCTATATGTCAGGCTACACAGCAGACGTGATTGCCAACCAGGGCGTTTTAGAAAAAAATGTCAACTTCATACAGAAGCCTTTCAGTGTAAAGGATCTGATCGCCAAAGTACACGAGACGTTGAATGGAAAATAATAAAATCAATCTCAAACAATGCATTGACTTGAGAGAGGTTGAAGCAGTCAATATCGGATGTATCAACAACGGCGATCGACGCCAAAATCCGACACAAAGCACCTTTTGAAGCGATTAAAGATTGGACCTATAAATTCATCCCACCACAAGATACAGTCGTACATCAAATTAGTTTGTATAGTTACA
>JASJCV010000178.1 GCA_030065275.1 Desulfobacterales bacterium
GTTGACGATGGGCAGTGCCTACTTGTTCCTGATGCTTGGCGGCGATGAAACGGCCGGAGCCGCCAACCCCCCGGACCTTTGGTATGCGCTACCGCTCCTGCTGATATCGGGCAGCCTGCTGGCCGTCTGGACGGAAAACGTCTCCTGGCGCAATGGGCGTGGGCGATGGGCGTTGCTGCTTATCGGGGTCGGACTGATCCTTTTCGGGCTGGATCAGTGGCCCCGGTTTGGCGTTGCCCCCGGACTGGGCGCACGGCTCGAATCATGGTTTGAGCCTCTAAACGTCTTCGTCCATCGACACATGGCGAGTCTGCCGGCGCGGTTGGGATTTGATCCCTGGTCCCTGGAGATGAACGGCGAAATTCTGATCTGGCCGGTGGCCCTGCTAATCCTGGTGCGCGCTGTTCTGACCGGCAGCCCCCTTTTGGCCGGCGTGGGGGGAAGCCTTGCGGTAGCCGCCCCCCAATGGGTGCGGGGAACGGGCGCTCTGCCAGCAGAGTTGGCCTACACGGCCGCCACCTTGATGATTCTGGTGGGGGCCCTCGAAACGGTCCACAAGCGCGCTTATCGCGACGCCCTCACCGACTTGCCCGGACGCCGCAGTTTCGACGATACCCTCCGCCATCTCGGCCGACGCTATGCGATTGCCATGCTGGATGTCGATCATTTCAAGCGCTTCAACGACCGCTATGGTCACGACGCCGGCGATGAGGTGCTCAAGATGATCGCCGCGCGGTCCACGCGGATACGCGGGGGGCGGTGCTTTCGCTACGGCGGGGAGGAGTTTGCCGTGGTTTTCGCCGGACGCCGGTCGACCGGGGCCGAGGTCGCCCTGGAAGATTTTCGCCGGGATTTGGCGCAGACGCCCTTCGTGATTCGACGGCGGCCACGCCCCGCGACCCGCAGTCGCCGGGGCCGCCCGTCGCGACGGCGCAAGCCGTCGACGCGGCCGCATGTGAAGGTGACGGTGAGTATCGGATTGGCCCGGGCGGCCGGCCGTCCGGGCAAGGCCGCCGACGTATTGAAGGCCGCCGACAAGGCCCTCTACAAGGCCAAACGCGGCGGGCGCAACCGACTGTGCCATGCGACCTGACAGTGTTCAGCCACTTTCTGTCCCGCCCGCATCAATGAAAGGAAATCCACGCAATGATCGAGGCATTTAAAGGCGTGCGCCCGCGAATCGGCGCCAATGTCTATATCGCCCCCACGGCGGTTGTTATCGGCGATGTCGAAATCATGGACGGTGCCAGTATCTGGTTCGGGGCGGTCATCCGCGGCGACCTGGCATCGATTCGCGTCGGCCGGGATACCAATGTCCAGGACAACTGCACCATTCACGTGGATGCCGGGCAGCCGGTGGATATCGGCGCATCCGTGGTTCTCGGGCACAACGCGGTCATTCACGGCTGTACCATCGAAGATCATTGCCTGATCGGCATCAATGCCGTCGTCCTCAACGGCGCCACAGTGCGCTCGGGGTCCATCGTGGCAGCCGGGGCGGTGGTGCTGGAGAACCAGGCCGTCGGACCGCTGGAACTGGCCGCGGGCATCCCGGCCAAAGTGCGCCGGCAGCTGCCCGCATCGGTCCAGGACGATATCCGCCACGATGCCGACATTTATCTCGAGTTGAGCCGCAATTATCGGGAAGGGTCGTCGTCCTGACCGGATTTCCGGCCGCTCGGCCGCGTCAGGCCTTTTTCGTTCCGGCGGCGAGCACGCTCAGTCGGCGCCCGGCACGGGCTATTGCCGGGAAAGCGGATCGGGCGTCATCGGTGCCAGCCTTGCATTCAGTGAGATTCACTGATTTAATGCACCCCAGCGCGATGCCGATCTAACAATGCAGCGGCGCCCTGACCACCGTGAGCCGGGGTCTGTTTCGCGATCACCATCAACCCGAGCGATCCGTAATGATGCTTGCAGAGATTCTCATCGTTTGTACCGGCAATATCTGCCGCAGCCCCATGGCGGAGGGCCTGTTGCGGCATATGCTGGCGATGCAGCAGCTGAATGGCCTGGCCGTGCGCTCGGCCGGTACGCATGCCATGGACGGTCGTCCGGCCGAACCGCATGCAGTTGCGGCCGCGCTTGAAATGGGCGTGAATATCCGCGAACATGCCGCCCGTTCGCTCGACCGCGAGATGGTGGCCCGGGCGGAACTGATCCTGGTCATGGAGCAGGGGCATGCGGATTTGATCGCGCGGGTGCTGCCGCCCGAGCGGCGGGCGCAATGCCTTCATCTTCTGGCGGCGTTCGGGCCGCGAAGCGATATCCGGGAGATTGCCGACCCCTACGGTCAGCCGCTAGATGCCTATCGCGACTGCCTTGTCCTGATGCAAACGTGCCTCAACGGTGTGTTGGCGCATGACACCGCGTTGCGATTGTTGCCCTGATACGGGCCGGCCCGGCCGAACGTTCCGTACGTTGGGAAAACGACTACCATGAAATTCTCGATTCGCTGGGTCCTCATCATCGGCAGCCTGGCCATTATCTGGGCCACGCAACTCATCACCATCACCACCAGCTACGTCTCCTCCCAGCGGGCCCTCCTGGAGCATGCTCAGGACATCATGCGCAACATCGCCGATCTGGCCATGGAGCAGGCTGAGAGCCATCTTTTTCATGCCCAGAGCGCCGCCCACCTGACCAAACGCCTCCTGGCCGCCGACGTCGTCCGGCGCTCCAGCGACCGACTGGGCGAGTTGGAGCAATATTTTGCCAACCAACTCAGGGTCTATCCCCATTTTGCCGGCATTTATTTCGGCGAGCCCAACGGCAATTTCTTCGACGTTCGCCGCAGCAGCGACAAAGGGCCCGGCGGCATTCGCACCAAAATCACCATTCACACGGACGAAGCCAAGGTGACCCGCCTCATTTGGCGCGACCGGGACTTTCGGCTGATTGCCGAGGAAACCGTATACGACGACAGCTACGATCCGCGCCAACGGCCCTGGTATCGTAAGGCCCTGGCCGAGAAGCGCATCGTCTGGACGGATCCGTATATCTTCTTTACTTCCAAAAAGCCCGGCATCACCATCGCCGGTCCGACATTTAGGGCCGATGGCGAACTCAAGGGTATCGTGGGCGTGGATCTCGAGATCGACGAGCTCTCCACCTTTATCAGCAAGCTGCGAATCGGCAAAAACGGACGGGCCTTCATGCTCAACCGCAACGGTGATCTGATCGCCTTTCCGGACTTGAGCAAGATCACCCGACGCGGTGAGGACGCGGCCTATCGGCTGACCCGCATCGAGGAGCTTGACGACGTGGTCAGCCGCAAGGCGTTTACCGCCATGCAATGGCGCTACGACGACCAGAAGCGTTTCCAACTCGAGGCCCCGCGCTTCGGGGAGTTTACCCATGCAAACCAGATTTACCACACGATGTTCACGCCCTTTTCCGAGCACCGCTGGCCTTGGGTGATCGGCGTCTATATTCCGGAAAACGACTATATCGGCACGATCAAAGCCAATCGGCGGTTCAACATCGGCGTGACGCTGATCTACTCGCTGGTGGCCACCGGGCTCGTGCTCTGGCTGGCCCGCGGCATCGTTCGCCCGGTAGCCGGCCTCGAACAGGAGGCCCTGGCCATCGGCCGCAAGGATTTCACGAGCCGCTTTCCCACCGCTTCGATTTACCGCGAAATTCAGGCGACGGCGGATGCGTTTGCCGCTATGAAAAGCGCCCTGTCGCACAGCAAGGAGCGCTACCGCACCATTTTCGAGAACATCCAAGACGTCTACTACGAAAGTGACATGGACGGAACCCTGCTCGAGATAAGCCCCTCCGTGGCCCATGAAACCCACTATACCCGCGAAGAACTTTTGGGTTGCTCGGTCTATCGGCTCTATCGCGACCCGGCCGACCGCGATGCCCTCGTGCAGCATTTTCTGAATTACGGCGAAGCGACGGACTACGAGGTCGTCCTGCGCGACAAGAATGCCGACCTGCTCTACTGCTCGCTCAATTCCAAACTGCTGCGTCAGCCGGACGGTACCCCCGAGAAGATCGTCGGCTCGCTGCGCGTGATCAACGAGCGCAAGCAGGTCCAGGAGCAATTGGACCACTACCGGCGCGAGCTGGAAGCCCTGGTGGACGAGCGCACCGGCGACTTGCGTTCCACCAACCAGAAGCTCTTGGAAGAGATCGAGCAGCGCAAGCACACGGCCGAGGCCCTGCGCAAGAGTGAAGAGCGTTATCGTACGGTTCTGGACGATATCCGCGAGGGCTATTTCGAGACCGACCTGCGGGGACGACTTCAGTTTTTCAATGATTCGCTCTGTCGGATTCTGGGATACGGCCGCGACGAACTCAAGGGCATGGACGGGCGCTTCTTCATGGCCGAAGATTCCGCCGCCAAGATGGCCGAGGTTTTCCGCGCGATTCGCCGGGACCATACCACGGCCAAAGTGCCCGAAGTCGAAATCTTCCGCAAGGACCGGGCGCACCGCAAAATGGAGCTTTCGGTCTCATTGATTCTGGATCAAAATGGCAAGGTCAACGGCTATCGCGGGCTGGTCCGCGACGTGACCGAGCGCCTGCAGGCCGAGCGCGAGCGCCGTCGTCTGGAAGTGCGCTTTCATCAGGCCCAACGACTCAAGGGGATCGGTACCCTGGCCGGGGGGGTTGCCCATGACTTCAATAATCTGCTCATGGGCATTCAAGGCAACGTGTCCGTGCTGAAGCTGGATCTGGAACCGGAAAGCGAGGCCTTCGAAAACGTGATCAGCATCCAGCAGTGCGTTGAAAGCGGCGCCAAGCTGACGCAGCAGCTGCTGGGCTTCGCCCGGGGGGGTAAATACGTGGTCGAGCCCACCGACATCAACGACATCGTTCGCTCGACCTCCCAGATGTTCGGCCGCACCCGCAAGGAAATCCTGATCTATGTGCACTACGATGAGAATATCTGGCCGGTCAACGTGGACAAGAAGCAGGTCGAGCAGGTCCTGCTCAACATGTACATTAACGCCTGGCAGGCCATGCCCCAAGGGGGGGAGCTTTATCTGCGCACCGAAAACATCATCCTGGACGAGCGGCGCTGCCGCCTTTTCGACATCGCCTCGGGCAATTACGTGCGTATCATCATCAAGGATACCGGCGTGGGGATGGACGATCCCACCCTGCAGCGTATCTTCGAGCCCTTTTTCACAACCAAGGAAATCGGCACCGGCACCGGGCTGGGCCTGGCCTCGGCCTTCGGCATCATCAAGAATCACAATGGCTATATCGACGTGAAAAGCCGCGAGGGGCAGGGGAGTACCTTCACCATCTACCTGCCGGCCTTCGATGGTGAGATCCCCGTCAAGGAGGAGGTCCAGGACGATCTCCCGCCGGGCAACGAGACCATTCTGCTGGTGGACGATGAAGAGACCATTCTGGATGCCTGCGGCACTATGCTGAGCCGGATGGGCTACACGGTGATCACCGCCCTCGGCGGGCGCGAGGCCATCGCCACCTACCAGGAGCGGCATCCTGAAATCGACATGGTCATCCTGGACATCATCATGCCCGACATCAACGGCGGTGAGGTCTTCGATCACCTGGTCGAGATCGATCCGCACGTCAAAGTCCTGCTGTCCAGCGGCTACACCATCGAGGACCAGGCCGCAGCCATTCTCGAGCGCGGCTGCAACGGCTTTATCCAAAAACCTTACGAGATGGATCAGCTCAACCGCACCATACGGGAGATTTTAACGGGATGAGTACACTGGCCAGGAGCACGCAGCCAGAGGGCGGGCCGGAAAAGCAAAAACGGGCAATGCCGCGGCATCGCCCGTTTGTTGTCCTATGGTGGAGCTGAGGGGACTTGAACCCCTGGCCTCATGACTGCCAGTCATGCGCTCTCCCAGCTGAGCTACAGCCCCATATGGTAAGCGCCCTAATTATCAGCCCGGTTATGGCCTGTCAATAACTTTTGTGTCGATATCCCGCCGGGTGGCGGCCCAACCGCCCGTGGCCACCGACTTTGGTTCCGGCCGCGGAGTCTTAGGTGGCATGGAATCTGGTCGGATCTTGCAGTTGACAAACTAGGTTGATAATTTTATAGCTCAACATTTTTCAAAGCTTAAACGGCGTGTGAATATCCAGCCACCGAAAGGGCTTATATGCTGACATCGATGCGAAAAAATGCCGGCAGTTTTATCATCAAACTGCTGCTGGGGGCGATCGTGGTGGTCTTCGTCCTCTGGGGCGTGGGAACCAATCAGAAATCGAGCAATCCGGAAGTGGCCCGGGTCGAAGGGCAGGCGATCACCTATGCCGATTTTGCCCGGAGCTATCAGCAGATGGTCGACAATATCCGTCGCCAGTTTGGCAGCAATCTCGATGACGAAACCCTCAAGGCCCTGAACATCAGGGAGCAGGCCTTGAACCAAGTGGTTGACCGGGTTATCCTGGTCAACAAAGCGCAGGCCATGGGGTTTCGGGTGAGCGATGCGGAACTCGCCGCGCATATCCGCAACGTGCCATTCTTTCAATCCAATGGGCAGTTCGATCGGATCCAGTACGAACGCGTTTTGTCGCAGCTTCGCATGACACCCGAAGCATTCGAAGCCAGCCAGCGTGACGACCTGCTGATTCAAAAAGTCAGCGACATCGTCGCCCGCAGGGCCAAAGTCGCGGAGGCCGAAGCCGCCGACTGGTACCGCTGGCAGAATGCAGCCGTCAACCTGACCTACGTGTTTTTCGCGCCCGATCGAGCCGACATCATCGACCCTGGCGAGGACGAGATCAAGGCTTTTTTTGAAGACAACCAGGAGCGCTACATGACGCCCCCCAGGCGCAGCGCCCGTTATCTGGCATTTCGCGCAGCGGACCACCGCGCCGAGGTGCGCCTGGCAGCCAATGACGTGGCGGTTTACTATGACGAGCATCCCGACGAATTCAGCGTCGAAGAGCGCATCGAGGCCCGGCATATTCTTTTCAAAGTCGATTCCGACGCCGACCAAGCCGCTATTGATGCCGCCCGGTCGCGCGCCGCGGAGATTCAGGTCCAGATCAAGGCCGGCGGCGATTTTGCCGAGCTGGCCCGGATGCATTCGGACGATGCGGCGACCGGTGCCGAGGGTGGCTATCTGGGAACCTTCGGCCGCGGGAAGATGGTCAAACCTTTCGAGGAGGCGGCTTTTGCCCTGGCGGCCGGTGAGATCAGCGCTCCCGTTCGCTCGGAGTTTGGCTTTCATATCATCAAGGTCGATCGCAAGGAGCCTGCCCGAACCCGCACGCTGGCCGAGGCGGAAGACAAGATCCGGGGGCAGCTGACGGACAGCCGCGCCCGCCTTCTGGCCCTGGAGGCAGCCGAAGCGGCTTACGATCTGTCCTACGAAAGCGAAGATTTGGAAGCTGTGGCCAAAGAACTGGGCCATGAGCTGCTGACCACCGGGATGATCACTCGCAACCAACCGGTTGAGGGGATTACCGATCCCACGGCGTTCGGGCGTATGCTCTTCGGTTTGAGCCCCGAGACGATCAGCGAAGTGCAGGAAATCGATGGCGATTTCTTTATCATCCAGGTCGAGGCGCTGGAAACGCCTCAGGTGCCGGATCTGGCCAGCGTTCGGGAGCGAGTGGTTGCGGACTGGGAGCACGAATTGCGTTGGGAACAGGCCGAAAATCAGGCCAAGGCCTTTCTGCTGGCCCTGAATGAGGGCGGCGCCATGGAGGCCCTGAGCCGGGAGAAATCCCTCGAACCCAAGTCCACCGGGTTTTTCAAACGCGGCGATGCCATCGAAGGGGTCGGCTACCTGCCCGCGATGGCCGAAGCGGCTTTCAGCCTTTCCGCGGCCAAGCCCCTGCCGGAAAATCCTGCGCGCGGCCCCGAGGGCTTTTATGTGTTCCGCTTCGAGGAACGCCGGGAACCTGAGGGACCAATCGACCCGGCCCAGCTGGATCAGGCCCGTACGCAGTTGCGTCAGCGCAAGCAGCAGCAGATTTTCGAGGACTGGATGGCGGCGGCCCGCTCGCAGGCCGATATTGAAATCGACCGCAGCGTCTTGGAGTAAAGTGCCCTCGAGGCCCACGCTCTGTGCACGATCGGCCATGTGCGGGGTCGATCCGTGGCGCTGAATGAAGGAGCGAAGATCATGGCCCGCAAAAAAGATCCAGCTGCCAATAAGGTCGAAACCAAAACCTTTACTGTCAAAAAATGCCCTTATTGCTACACGTATGTGGCGGTGAAGGACATGCAATGCAATGCATGCGGCAAGCGGGTCGGAGTCGTTGACAGCTCAGGCTGGGCGCGCAAGGTTTTCGACTGGCAGGCTTATCTGGGGGCCGTTATGGCCGTCATCATGTTTCTGGCCTTCTACTACTGGGCGTTTCTCGCAGAATGAAATCCAGAGCCGTAAAAAAATGCCCTTATTGCTACACTTACGTGGCCGTCCAGGACAGGCGCTGCAAGACCTGCGGCAAACGGATCGGCGCTGCCGACAGCTCGGGATGGGCGCGCAAGGTTCTTGATTGGCGGGCCTATCTGGGCGCCATCGTGGCCGTCATTCTGTTCATGGCCTTTTATTGGTGGGCGTTTCTCGCCAAATGAACCCTGGAACACGGCCGTCAAGTAATGAGGCGGGGTTGTCCTTCCGCATCGCCTGTGGCGGTCGCCGAACGTGATCGGCGTCTACCCCCTGCGGTCCGCTATCTCTCCGCTGGGCGCCGATGCATCCCGCCGACCGGTCTGTTCACATGGGTATATACCCGACCCGTAAGAACCGCTTCGATACCGCCCGGCCTGAAAACACCCCATGGACCCCATGCTTCGTCGTGATTGGATCCCGCCAGGCCGCGCTGCCTTTCAGGTTCAGCGCGCCAGCATGGCGCGCATCGTGTCTCCGGCATTTTCCGCATGATCGGCGATCGATCCGATAATCTCCGCCAGGTGCACGACGTGAAAAACGGAGACGGGGTCGACGGGCATGTTTAAGATCGGATGTTTGATTGCCGCTTCGATCCTGTCGGCTGCGTGTTCCTGGGCCCGAACGGTTCGAATGATTTTTTTGACAGCCACGCGGTGTTTTTCAGTATATGTGTGGAAATACTCCCGCGCGCCCTTCACCATCCGGATCATCTCTTCAATGGCGTCGATGACGGCATCCACGAGTCGAATGAAATCCTTATGTAATTCGTCCGGGATTCCCGGTTCGCTGCGGTAGGAAATCCAGTTGAGCGCATCCTTGACCGCATCGACGACCTGATCCTGCTCCCGCAGGTAGCGAAAGAGCTGAAACTTGCTTACCGGCATCAGCGTGCCCATGGGGAGGTGGCCGCGGATGCGCCGTTTGACCGTGTCGGCCTCGTGCTCCAGATCGACCGCGTTTGGCCGCAATTCTTCAAATTGGCGGCAGCGCGCCGAGGCGTGGCATTCGATGGCCTGCTGAAACGCCCAGGCGCATTCCTTGACCTTCTCAGCGTGCTCCTCAAGTCCCTCGAATGGCGAAGTCATAAAGAGGGATAAAAGATGAAAACGTAGCTCAGGGGTGTGCCGCAAATCAATCACCAGATATCGGCGGACTCGCGGGCCAGAAGGGATTCGGGCAAGACTTCGATAAAGCGTGACGGCCGGCTGAGGACCATTCCGGAGACGCGATCGAATACCTGGCCGGGGCATAAGAAAAAGAGATTTTCGCGGGCCCGGGTGGCCGCCACGTACATAAGGCGCAGTTCTTCGTCAAGCGCTTCGGGACTTTCGGAAGCCATGTAGGACGGGAAACGACCGTCCATGGCCCAGATGATAAAGACCGTATGCCACTCCAACCCCTTGGCGGAATGGACGGTCGAGAGCACCAGGCGCTCTTCCTGGTTCGCGTTGAACGTTCCAAAGGTGTTTTCGACGGCCACATTGGGCGGCTCGAGGGTCATGTCGCTCAGGAAAGGCGCGATGCCGTCGTACTTTTCGAGCAGAACCAGAAGCTGCTCCAGATCGCGCCAGCGTTTGGGGTGGTCGTCATAGCGATCCTTGAGGATGGGATGGTAATAGGCCAGAATCCTTTCACCGATTTCGACCGGGGTTAATTCCGATTCAGCGATCTCGCGCAGCACGGCGCGCAGTTGTTCAAGCCCCGGATTGGGTTTCGGGGGCGGGGTGGTGTCGGTGAAGCCGCCAAGACCCCGGGTCTGATGCGCGATCGCGTCGTAAATCCTCTGCGCCGACTTGGGGCCGATTTTATTGACCAGCAGCAGGATGCGAAACCAGCTCAGGCGGTCGTAGGGGTTGGCCCTCACGCGCATATGCGCCAGAACGTCTTTGATATGAGCGGATTCCATGAATTTGAAACCGCCGTATTT
>JASJCV010000179.1 GCA_030065275.1 Desulfobacterales bacterium
CATGATGCCGGTGTCCCGGACCAGTTCTTCACAGAAGCTGAAAGTATCCTCAACCGCCGTCATACGCGCAAAGCATAGCGAGCCGGCCCGGGGGCTCTGCCCTTCGATCGCGTTGCCAAACGCCTGGAAGAACTGCTCCAGGGCCGCCCTGTTCCTGCCCAGGCGGACCCTCTGTTCACCAACGATGGATTCGCGGTTGTGCAAGGCGATGGTGGCCAGCACCTCACTGGGCGCGCTGCTGCAGATGGTGGTGTAGTCCTTGAATCGGGCCATCCCCGCTTGCAGGTCGCGGTCGCGTGTGGCCGTCCAGCCGATACGCAGGCCCGGAAGGCCGAACGCCTTGGACAGACCGCCAAGCGATACCGCCTTGGCGTACAGCTCACAGGCCGCCGGCAGGGTCGTGTTTTCGTCGGCTTCCAGAAAGCGGTACATCTCGTCGGAGAGCAGGTGAATGTCGCGTTCCCGCAGAAGATCAATCATGGCCTCGAACGCTTCGCGGGGCGGTAGATAGCCGGTGGGGTTGTGCGGAAAGTTGGCCACGACGAGGCGCGTGTCTTCCCGCAGGAGCCCTCGGAGCTGCTCGATGTCGAACCGCCAGCCCCGGTTTTCTTCCGGTGTCCAGAAGGAGACGCGGCAGCCGATCGCGCGGGCGACGGCGTAGAGGGACTGGTAGCCGGGAAACATGCAGACCACGTGGTCTTCCGGCGCCAGCAGGGTCTGCATCAGCAGGAAAATGGCTTCTTCGGGGGCGGCGATCAATACGTCTTCGGGCTGCAAACCACTGTAGATCGTGGCGACGGCCGACCGCAACGCGGGATCGCCCTGGGAATCGGTGTACCCCAGCTTCAGGTTTTCCCACCGCCGGCGGGATCTGTCGTCCGCCATGTCCAGGAGCGAGGCCATGTGGAGAGATTCGCAGTCGGAGCACGACAGCAGGTGGCGGGCGGTAAACTCGTAGCGGGCAAAATAGCGCTCCAAGGCAAAGGTTGCGATCGGACGCATGGGACAATCTCCTTCTAGCGGCCGCCCGTCAGGCGGCAATCATGATCATGGCCGCCAGCGCCGCGGCCACACCGGCCCACTGGTGTCGGTGCAGGCGTTCATTCAGTAGGACACGTGCCAGCAGAACGGTGGACAAGGGGTAGAGCGAAGACAATACGGCGGCGACATCCAGGCGGCCCATCTGGGCGGCCAGGGCGAAAAAGGCGTTGCCGGCCATGTCCAGGACGCCGGCCAGGGCGATTATGGCCAACTGAGGCCCGGATGCGCGCAAACGCCGTCGCCGAACCGTGAGGATGGCGCCGATCATGGTCAGAGAGGCGCATCGGGCGGCGGCCAGGGGCCATAGGATGGTCTCCCGGCTGGCCTGGTCGATGAAGATGAAGAAAAGCCCGAAACCGCCGCCGGCCGCGAGGGACAGCAGAATTTCCCGCCGCTGGATGCGCCCCGCCGCCCGTGACGCGGCCAGGCACCAGACGGCCACCAGGGCCGCCCCGAAACCGGCGAACTGCAAGACGCCGGGCGCACCTTCATGGAAAAAGGCGAATACCACCGGCACAAGCGCCGTGACCACGGCGGAGAGCGGGGCCACGAGACCCATGCGTCCCGAAGCCAGCCCCCGGTAGAGGCAGGCCAATCCGAGGGTGCCGAACAGGCCGGCCAGGGCCCCGGTTGTCAAATCGGCACGGCTGGGAAAGGGTTCGGCCAGCAGGAGAGCCAGACCAACGAGCAGACCTCCCCCGATCAGCTGCGAAATGAAGAGCACATCCAGCACGGGATGGCGTTTGGTGGCGAAGCCGCCGCTGAAATCGCCGGCGCCCCAGGCCACGGCGCTGCCCAGGCCAAAGGCGATGGTCAATGCTTCCGGTTGGATCACGTTGCGCTCCCTGCATGGTGGTTGGGTAAAAAGCCGAATCCGCGCGGGGCGGTTAGACTGCGGCGTTGGGCCGCCCCCTTGCCGTTGCCGTGGTCCGGTTGCAGGCCGCACCTTCGGGCTTTTCCAGGCCGTATCCCGAACGGGTCGCACGACCGCACCAACGATCACAGCCGATCAACACCTCACCTTTAGGCCGGAGCAAAAGAAAAGTAAAATTAATTATTTTATGTATCAATAAAATTTGCTAATTAATTGCCCATGCTGGACTATAAACTCATCGAGGCCCTGGCCATGGTGGTCCGGGAGGGGGGATTTGACAAGGCCGCCCGGCGGATGCACCTGACCCAGTCCGCGGTTTCACAGCGCGTCAAGCTCCTTGAGGAGCAGGCCGGCCAGGTGCTGCTGGCGCGGACCACTCCGCCGAAGGCCACGTCGGCCGGCCGGCGCATGATCACCCACTACCTTAAGGTGCGCCGTCTGGAGGACGACCTGTTCGATATGGCGGCCGCGCCTGCCGAGGCGGCCTTTTCGACCATGGCCGTGGGGATCAACGGTGACAGCCTGGCCACCTGGTTCCTCAAAGCCGTGCGGCCTTTTTTAGAGCGGCGGAACGTGCTGCTCGATCTGAAAATCGACGATCAGGACCAGACCCAGCGGCTGCTTAAGGACGGTGAGGTGCTCGGCTGTATCAGCACCATGGATCAACCCATGCAGGGTTGCCGCATGGAATATCTCGGTCAGATGGTTTATCGGGCGGTGGCGACACCGGCCTTTGCGGCGCGATGGTTTCCCGACGGCCTGGATGATGATGCCGCCTGCCGGGCGCCGTTTCTGATCTACAACCGCAAGGACGAATTGCACCTCAAATTTTTCAACCAGCGCTTCGGCCGCGTGCCCGCGCTCTTGCCAGCCCATTATCTGCCCTCATCCACGAAATTCGTCGATTTTATCGCCGCCGGTCTGGCCTATGGCATGCTGCCCGACCAGCAAAGCGCCGGCCTTGTGGCCCGGGGGCGGCTTGTCAACCTGGCCCCCGGCTGCCAGGTCCCGGTCAAACTCTACTGGCACTGCTGGAATCTGCGCTCCGACCTGCTGGAAGGCCTGACCCGGGCTTTGGTCGAGGGCGCTCGCTGTCATCTAACCAACCTGAATTAATATGAATCTAAAACATACACCCAAAAAAATGACCACCCGGACAAAATAAACGCTTGATTTAAACAAATGTTTGATTATTGTGGAGGTACGTAATGCATCCGACCTCAAGGAGAAGATCATGATGGAAACACCGACCCGGGAACGTCTGCTGGACGCCGCCGAAGCGCTGATTGCCCGCCAGGGCTACGACAACACTTCCCTGCGGGCGATCACCGAGCAGGCCGGTGCCAATGTGGCCGCGGTCAACTATCATTTCGGCTCCAAGGAAGGATTGGCCGAAGCGGTCCTGCGGCGTCGCCTGATCCCCATCGACAAGGAGCGTATGGCACGGCTCGAGGCCGAGTGCCGGGCCGCCCGGAACGAAGACCGCGCTCCCGGGATCGAAGCGCTGCTGCGGGCCCTGATCGAACCCATCCTGCGCACGATCCATACGGAAAAGGGTGGGCGTCATTTCATTTTTATCATCAGCCGGATGCACACCGATGCCGACGGGGTCCTCAAGCGTCTTTTTTTAAAGACGATCCAGCCTTCTTTCGTTCGCTTCTTCAAGGCCTTCCAGGAGGCCTGTCCCGAGCTGCCGTCGGAAATCCTGCTCCTGCGGATCAGCTTTACGATTGGGGCCATGAGCCATGCCGCCATGGTCATGTCGGACTGGGGGCTTCTTGA
This sequence comes from Desulfobacterales bacterium, assembly GCA_030065275.1. Lineage (GTDB taxonomy): Bacteria > Desulfobacterota > Desulfobacteria > Desulfobacterales > UBA5852 > JABZFP01. The sequence goes on from JASJCV010000179.1 coordinate 3,698, forward strand.
AAGGTTGCCCTTCGGCAAGCTCGATGTTCCGACCATCGATCGGAGTGTTGACGAACTGATCCGGTTTGCGGCGCGCGGTTTCATGGTGACTGGCACGGGGACCCATGTGTAACGCCGGCACGGTTGCCGACGACTTAAGGAGCAGGGCATGAACCGATCGACTCTGATTTTTAAGGGGGGCGTATTGCGAAGACGGATTTTCGGATCGGGCCTGATGGGATTGGCGGTGCTCACCATCGGCTGCTCCGTGCGCCAGTCGGAGGCCATCCACCTGTCGCTGGACCCCCCGGCCACCTACCGGGCCGCGCCGGAGAAATCGACGGCCGCGCCCCTGCCGCAACGCTGGTGGGAAGCCTTCCGCGATCCGGTGCTGAACCGTCTGATGGAGACGGTTTTCGCCGCGAATCTCGATCTGGACCAGGCCGTAGCCCGCTATGCCCAGGCCCGGGCCGTCAGCCGTCAGGCAACGGCCGACCGGCTGCCCTTTGCGGACGTGGAGGGCAGCGCCGGCCGCTCCCGGCAACTGGCCGCCCCGCAAAACGTTACCGGTAGCAGCTACGATCTTTCGGCGGCAGCCGGATTCGAGGTCGATCTCTGGAATAAGCTCAAGTCCCGGGACCGGGCCCGAAAACTCGAATTGGAGGCCAGCCGCGAAGATATCCAGGCCCTGTACCTGTCCTTGTCGGCCGAAACGGCCGATCTCTATTTCCTGATCGTGGAGCAACGCGCCCAACTGGACCTGATCGACCGGACGGTGGCCACCCGCCGGGTCAATTTGGAACTGGTTGAGCGCCGCTACCGGGAGGGCATGGTTTCAGCCCTCGATCTTTACCAGTCGCGTGAAAACCTGGCCAGTGCCCGCTCGGAGCGTCCCGAGGTGGAGGCTCGCCTGGCCACGGCGGCCCATGCCCTGGCGGTGCTGAGCGGTGCCTATCCGGATGCCGGCATCGGCGGGTCACTGGCGGCCCTGCCCGATCTCCCGGAAGCGTTTCCCACCGGTCTGCCCTCGGAACTCCTGCGCCAGCGGCCCGACATCCGGGCCGCGCTGTTGCGTCTCCAGGCGGACGACCAGGAGATCGGGGCGGCCGTGGCCGAACGTTTTCCGTCCATCAATCTGATTGCGGACTACGGTCGCGCCGGACAGGATTTCGGTACCAGTATCGTGGGCGTCGTCTGGAACCTGGCCGGCAACCTGGCCCTGCCCGTGATCGACTGGGGCCGGCGCAAGGCCGAAGTCGACCGCACCCGGGGCGTGTTCGACGAACAGTTGGCCCGCTACCGGCAAACCGTGCTGACGGCCTTCCAGGAGGTGGAGGACGCCCTGGTGGAGCATCGCACGGCCATGGAGGCCATCCAGCGGATCGAGGTGGAGAGCGCTGCTGCCGAAAACACCCTGCGTCTGTCGGTCGATCGCTATCGGGACGGCCTGTCGGATTATCTTCCGGTTCTGACGGCCCAGACCACGCTTTTCAACTCGCAGACGCGTCTGCTTTCAGCCCGGCGCCAGTTGGTGGTTGCCCGTATCAGCCTGGCCCGCGCCCTGGGTGGAAGCTGGATGGCCGCGGCAACCGACGGCCGGATCAAGGCCTATGACGAACACATTTCCTCCGTGGAGGCCAATTAAATGGCGACACTGCGGATGACGAGGGGGGTGCTGTGCGACGCTGCAGGCTGTCCCCTGGGGGCGCGGGCGTATCGCGCCTGTCGGACGCTTGAAGCGTTATTCCTTCGGCGAAGGGAAGTGAAAGCATGTTGGCTGCCAAACGGTGTCTCCCGCTAAAGGGTTATTTTTGCGGTCTTCTTCAAAGGAGACAAAGGACTTGAAGCCATGCGAGCCAAATTCAAAACCCGAACAATCCTCATCAAACTGATCCTGCCCCTGGCGATCCTGGCCGTTGGATTCGTCGGTATGGGCGCCATTGTCAACTCGCGGACAGCCCCGGCCAAACAGGCCGGTCCCCCGCTGGGGCCCCTGGTGGAGACCCTGACGGTCCAGGCCGGCGATCATCAGGTGCAGGTCCATGTCACCGGGACGGTGCAGTCGCGCCGTCGTGCGGAAATCATGCCTCAGGTCAGCGGGCGCGTGACGCGTCTGGCACCCGGTTTCGAAGCCGGAGGGTTTTTCCGGGAAGGCGAATTGCTTTTCGAAATCGAGGTCGACGACTATCGCCTGGCCGTGGAGAAAACCAAGGCCGAGGTGGTGCGCAGCGAATACGAACTGGCCAAGATCGAAAGCGAGGCCCGCGTCGCCCGGGTGGAGTGGGAGCGTCTTGATCTGGACAACAAGGACCGTCCCAACCCGCTCGTGCTCTACGAGCCTCAGTTGGCCAATGCCCGGGCAGCACTGGCCGCCGCCAAGGCCGATTTGACGCAGCGGCGGCTCGATGTGCGCCGCACCAAAGTCAGGGCACCCTTCAACGGCCGCATCCAGGAGGAATCCATCGACCCCGGGCAGTACGTCGTGGCGGGCCAGTCCGTGGCTGTAGTGGCCGGGACCGATACCGCCGAGATCGTGGTGCCCGTGCCCCTTAACGAGCTACGCTGGCTGGAAGTGCCCCGCCGCCCGGGCGATAAGGGCTCCAGCGCCCGTGTCCATCTGGACGTGGGCGGCCATCCCGTCTCCTGGGAAGGGCGTATCGACCGCGGCCTGGGGGATGTGGATCCCAAGGGGCGGATGGCCCGGCTGGTGGTGGCGGTGGAGGACCCCTATGGGCTGAGCCGGGACGATGACCGACGTATGTTCATGGATCTCTCCGAAGGACTCTTCGTGCAAGTGATCCTGAACGGACGGCGGATGGAAGACATCGTGGCCATTCCGGCCGAGGCCCTGCGCAGCGATGCCACGGTCTGGATCATGGCACCGGATAACAAGCTTGCCATCCGCACGGTCAGTGTACTGCGCCGCGAGCGGGATACCGTCCTGGTGCGGGGGGGGCTGGCCACGGGCGACCAGCTCATCATCACGCGGCTCTCCGGGGCCGCCCCGGGCATGGCCCTGCGTCTGGCCGGGGAGAAGCGCTCATGAAAGGTGCAATCGCCTGGATGGCCCGGAACCATGTGGCCGCCAACCTGCTCATGCTGCTTTTCGTGGTGGGCGGTCTGGTTAAAGGCCTCAGTATCAAGCAGGAAGTCTTTCCGGAGATCTCTCTGGACATGGTCACGGTCAGCGTGGCCTATCCCGGGGCCGGTCCGGAAGAAGTGGAAGAAGGTATCCTGCTCAAGATCGAGGACAGCCTGACCGGCATCGACGGCATCAAGGAAATCACGGCCACGGCCACCGAGGGGCAGGGGACGGTCTCGGCCGAGATCCGCACGGACGAAGACGTGGACCGCGTTCTCCAGGATATCAAGAGCGAGGTCGACCGGATCGACACCTTCCCCGAGGATGCGGAAAAACCCGTGGTCAGCAAAGTCCTCAACCTGCGCGAGGTGGTCTCGGTGGTGATCTATGGCGATGTCTCCGAGCACACCCTGCGGGAGCAGGCCGAGCGCATCCGCGAAGAACTGCTGGCCTATCCCGAAATCACTCAGGTGGAATTGGGAGGCGTGCGGCCCTACGAGATCGCCGTGGAAATCGCCGAAGAAGACCTGCGCCGGTACAACCTGACCCTGGATCAGGTCGCGGCCCAGATCCGCCGCGCCTCCCTGGACCTGCCCGGCGGCAACATCAAGACGGCCGGGGGTGAAATTCTGCTGCGCACCAAGGAGAAGCGCTACCGGGCTGCCGAATACGCCGCCATCGTCATCGTGGCCGATGCCGACGGCACCCGTCTGCGCCTGGGCGATATCGCCACGGTGACCGATACCTTCGAGGATACCGATCTTACGGCCGGCTTCGACGGTCAGCCGGCGGCGATGGTCAAGGTCTACCGGGTGGGCGATCAGAAACCCGCCGACATCTCCCGCATCGTCAACGCTTTCGTGGACCGCCAGAATGCGGCCTTTCCTGAAACGATGCGCGCGGCCGTCTGGGATGACGCCTCCGAACTTTTGGCCAGCCGCATGAATCTCCTGACCAAGAACGCCTTTCTGGGGCTGATCCTGGTGATCATCGTCCTGGGACTCTTTCTGGAGATCCGCCTGGCCCTGTGGGTGATGCTGGGCATCCCCATCTCATTCCTGGGCGCCATGTTCATGCTGCCGGTCTTCGATGTCTCCGTCAACATGATCTCGCTATTCGCCTTCATCCTCGCGCTGGGGATCGTGGTGGACGACGCCATCGTGGTGGGGGAGAACATCTTCGCGCACCGCCAGCAGGGCAAACCCCACCTGCAGGCGGCCATCGACGGCGCCTATCAGGTGGCGATTCCGGTGACCTTCTCGATTCTGACCACGGTGGCGGCCTTTATGCCTCTGGCCTTTGTGGAGGGGGTCATGGGCAAGTTCATGGTCGCGATTCCCGTGGTGGTGATCGCCCTGCTCCTGGTCTCCCTGGTGGAATCCCTTTTCGTCCTGCCGGCCCACCTCTCAGGCGGCAAGCAGCGCCCACCAGGCGCTCGCGGCAATGTCTTCGACTGGATCCGCCGCCGGGTCAGCGCATGGCTGGACCGGCTTGTGTCCGGTCCTTACAGCTGGTTTCTGGAGCGTGTGCTGCACAACCGTTACACCACGCTGGCCGTCGGTCTGGCGCTTCTGATGCTCACCATCGGGCTGATCCGGGGTGGTGTTCTCAAGTTCACGTTCATGCCCGAAATCGACGGTGATCTGATCACCGTGGACCTGCAAATGCCGCCGGGCACACCGGTGGCGGAAACGGAGACGTACACCCGATTCATCGTCGCCCAGGGCATGGCCGCCGTGAAGGAAATCGACCGTGAGCGGCCGGGCCAGCCACCCATCCTGCGCCATATCTACGCGGTCAGCGGCGGCGGCGTGGCTCCCCAGGGCCCCGGTGGCGGAGGGGCAGAAGATGCCGGCGGTCACCTGGCCAGCGTGGCCATGCTGCTCACCGAGAGTGAGGCGCGCAACCTGGCGGCCGAAACCGTAAGCCGCCGCTGGCGTGAAAAAGTGGGCGAGATCCCCGGTGCCGACGCCCTGAGCTTCACTTTCAACCTCGTCCATATGGGGGCGGATATCGACATCCAGGTGGCCCACCCGGACGTGGCCGTGGCCGATCGGGTGGCCAACATCATCAAGGCCAGCCTGGCCGCCTACCCCGGGGTGCGCGATATCGAAGACAACTACAACCGGGGCAAACAGGAGTTCAAGCTGCGGTTGCGCGACGAGGCCCGCACCTTGGGCATCACCGAAGAGGACCTGGGCCGTCAGGTACGCGCGGCCTACTACGGCGCCGAAGCCCTGCGCCTCCAACTGGGCCGCAACGAGGTCAAGGTCATGGTGCGCTACCCCGAAGAAGACCGCCGTCAGATCTGGGACCTCCACGACATGCGCATCCGGACCCCGGACGGGGGGGAAGTGCCTCTGGAAAGAGCCGCGCGCATCGAGGAGGGTCGCGGCTACGCCGCCATCAACCGCACCGATCGCAAACGCGTGATCAATGTTTCGGCCAGCGTGGACAGTGCCGTGGCCAATGCCGGCGAAATCCTGGCCGACCTGCGGCAAGATCTCCTGCCGCGGCTTAAAACCGACTACCCCGGTCTGCTCTTCGACCTGGTGGGGGAGGAAAAAGAGCGCCGCGAGACAATAAGCAGCATGGCCGACGGCTTCCTGATCGCGCTTTTCATTATCTACGCCCTGATGGCGATTCCGTTCAAGAGCTACACCCAGCCAATGCTGATCATGGCCGCGATCCCCTTTGGCTTCGTGGGGGCCGTGGCCGGCCACCTGCTCATGGGCTATCAATTGAGCATGCTCAGCTTTTTCGGTCTGGTGGCGCTCTCCGGTGTGGTGGTCAACGACTCCCTGCTTTTGATCGACGCCGTCAACCGCAAGCGTGCCGGGGGTGCCCCGCTTTTCGAGGCCGTCATGGCGGCCGGCCGCCGCCGTTTCCGCCCGATTCTGCTCACCTCGCTGACCACGTTCTTCGGACTGACCCCGATGATCCTCGAAGCCAGCGTCCAGGCCCGGTTCCTGATCCCCATGGCCATCAGCCTGGGCTTCGGCATCCTCTTCGCCACGGTGATCACCCTGATTCTGATACCGGCGCTTTACCTGATCCTGGAGGATGTGCATGGGGTGTGGGGAACACGGGAGGGCTCTTCAGAAAGTATGGTAAAGATGTGCCAGCGGACGCGGCCATGACCGCGCCGCTGCAATCAGCGGTCTTCCGGTCATAGGTTTGACGTCCATCGAGTTCTTAAGCTCGGCCATTGCCAGGGTGCTGTCGTCGTCCAGGTCGGCATTGTCGAAGTCCTTTACGCAGGGCACTCCAGAATTCGTCCTTGTGGGTAAGACTGCTCAGCACAGTCACGCTGGATATGTATGTCCACTTTTATCAACGCTCAGGTATGATTCATCCGGATGAACCAGAAATTTTTCAGGAAACCTTAGATAATGGGGTTGAATCGGAGTATCCTTTAACTCCGTAAATGCTAAGGGCGTCCTTGGTATGCCCCGGATAAACAATTGACAAATCCTTTCCCGTCAAAACGGAAACCGTTTTGCCAGATTGGGAAAACGCTTATCCAATCTATCGATTGCCCTCACCCGTTCGAACTGATCTGGAAAATCCGGAATTAACCAACC
>JASJCV010000180.1 GCA_030065275.1 Desulfobacterales bacterium
GGGTTCCCGGAGGGATATGATGTCTGAGCTGAAACAATTCTATGAAACGGAAGTTGCCCCCAAACTGATGGAGACCTTCGGATTCAAGAATCCGATGCAGGTGCCGCGGCTGGACAAAATCGTCCTGAACATGGGGCTGGGTGAAGCGATCCAGAATATCAAGATCTTGGACTCGGCCGCCGAGGAGTTGAAAGTGATTTCGGGGCAGAAGCCGGTGATTACCCGCGCCAAGCGTTCGATTGCCGCTTTCAAGCTGCGGGAAGGCATGCCCATTGGCTGCATGGTCACCCTGCGACGGGCCAAGATGTACGACTTCTACACCAAGCTGGTCAACATCGCTTTGCCGCGTGTGCGCGACTTCCGTGGGATCTCAGGCAAGGCTTTTGACGGACGCGGCAACTATTCGCTGGGAATCAAGGAACAGCTCATTTTCCCGGAGATCGATTACGACAAGATCGACAAAATTAAGGGGTTGAACGTTACCATCGTAACGACGGCCACCAATGATGCCGAGGGCAAAGAACTCCTGAAATTGATGGGAATGCCTTTTCGCAATTAAGGGCCGGTTGAGCCGCTGGCTCGCAAGTTCCCCACACGGCCTCACAAGGAGGAAACGTTGGCTAAAACAGCGCTTAGAAACAAGGCACAGAGAAAACCCAAGTTCAAGGTGCGCGCCTACAATCGCTGCCCCATCTGTGGTCGGCCGAGAGCCTATATGCGCAAATTCGGCATCTGCCGAATCTGCTTTCGCACCATGGCTTCTCAGGGCAAACTTCCGGGGGTCACCAAATCCAGTTGGTGACCAGAGGCCGGATCAAAATGACGAGCTGACCCATTCGACTTAAGGTAGAGATTAAACGGAGATAAAAATGGCGATAAGCGATCCCATTGCGGATATGTTAACCCGAATCAGAAATGCCGTGAAGGCGAAGATGAACAGTGTCGATGTTCCCGCTTCCAAGCTCAAAACCGAGCTGGCGCGCGTCATGAAAGATGAAGGTTACATAAAGAACTACAAGTTTATTCAGGACGGTAAGCAGGGCGTTCTGCGCGTCTATCTGAAGTATGGTCCGGGGCAGAAAGCGACCATCTACGGGTTGGAGCGCGTGAGCAAACCCAGCCGTCGAATTTACGTCAAGAGTCGGGAAATCAAACCGGTGTTCAATGGAATGGGGGTCGCCATCCTGTCCACTTCCAAGGGCATCATGACCGACAGGCGCGCCCGCCAGGAGAACGTCGGGGGCGAAGTCCTCTGCAATATTTGGTAACGAGGGGGAGTGACGATGTCTCGCGTTGGTAAGAAACCCATTTCGATTCCCGCAAAGGTCGATATTGCCCTGAAGGACCGGTTGGTCACGGTCAAAGGCAGCAAAGGCACCCTTTCGCGGACGATTCACGCTGATGTAGATCTGCAGGTCGACGGCAACGTCGTCCAGGTCGTCATTCAGAACGAAGACCGCAAGAGCCGCGCCCTGCAGGGACTGACGCGCAGCCTGGTCAACAACATGGTGACCGGCGTGTCCACCGGCTTCGAGCGTGTCCTGGAGATCAACGGCATCGGCTATCGGGCCGAGGTCAAGGGCCAGACGCTCGTGTTGAACCTGGGATATTCCAACCCGGTCAATTTCGATCTGCCCAAAGGGGTAGCGGCCGCTGTCGATCGCAACACGATCATCAAACTGTCGGGCATCGACAAGGAACAGCTCGGGCAGACGGCGGCCTCGATTCGTAAGCTACGCCCGCCGGAGCCCTACAAAGGCAAGGGAATCAAATACGCCGAAGAACGCATCATACGCAAAGCGGGCAAGACCGGCACCAAATAAACCGCCGGTCGGCCAGGCGCAGCCCTTGGGGGCGCCCCTGTGAGGCCCAACGACCCGGACCCCGGGATTGAGGAATAGACAGATGAGTATGACCAATCCGAAACAAGTGGCGCGTTTGAAACGCCAGAAACGAATCCGCAAAAAGACGAGGGGCACCACGCAACGGCCGCGGTTGTGCGTATTCCGGAGCGCTCGACACATCTATGCCCAAGTGATCGACGATGCGGTCGGGCAGACTTTAGCGGCCGCTTCCAGTATGGAGGCCGACGTCCGCAAGCGCGACGACTTCGAAAACAAGGTGGCGCTGGCCACCCATGTCGGACAGCTGATCGGCGAACGTGCCCAGGCCAAAGGCGTCAAGCAGGTCGTATTCGATCGCAATGGGTTCCTGTATCACGGACGCATCAAGGCCGTATCGGAAGGTGCCCGCAAATCCGGGCTTGATTTCTAGCCCCACCCAACCGTTGTGAAGGAGGCAGTCCTTTGTTCAAGCATGATAACGACGAGAATCAGTTAATCGACAAAGTGGTCCACATCAACCGCGTGGCCAAGGTCGTCAAAGGCGGGCGTCGGTTCAGCTTCAGCGCCATCGTGGTGGTCGGCGACGGTGAAGGTTCGGTTGGTTTCGGCCTGGGGAAAGCCGGTGAAGTCCCGGAAGCCATTCGCAAAGGGGTCGAAAAAGCCAAAAAGAGCATGATTCAGGTCCCGCTTGTCGAAGGGACGATTCCCTACGAAGTCATCGGCCGGTTTGGTGCCGGACGGGTTCTCCTCAAACCGGCTTCCGAGGGTACCGGCGTAATTGCCGGCGGGGCGGTACGCGCCGTTCTTGAAGCGGTGGGTGTACAGAATATACTAACCAAGTGTCTGGGGTCGCACAATCCGCACAATGTGGTCAAAGCGACCCTGGCCGGACTGGAAATGCTGGAAAGCAAGCAGCAGATCGCTGCCCGCCGGGGCATCAGCGTCGATGCGCTGTCGTAGGGGAATCGATTCATGGCATCCAAACTGAAGATAACGCTCGTCAAAAGTATGATCGGCCGGCCGGAAAAGCACCGCAAGGTGCTGCGCGGCATGGGACTGACCAAAATGCATAAAACGGTTGAACTGGAGGATACGGCGGCCATTCGCGGGATGGTGCACAAGGTATCGCATCTGGTGACGACTGAGGAGAACAATTCATGAAGCTGCATGAACTCTCACCGGCGAGAGGTTCGCGTCAGGCCCGCAAACGGCTTGGGCGCGGGGTTGCCTCCGGGCAGGGTAAAACCGCCGGGCGCGGCACCAAAGGTCAGGGCAGTCGTTCGGGTGGCGGTGTGCGGCCCGGTTACGAAGGGGGGCAGATGCCCATCCACCGGCGCCTGCCCAAACGGGGCTTTACGAATATATTCAAAAAACAGATCGCCATCATCAACGTTCAGGATCTCAATCGCTTTGAAAGCGGCAGTCAGATCGACGACGTCGCTTTGGTTCAGCAGGGGCTTGTCAAGGGGCGCTACGATGCCATCAAGCTGCTGGGCAAGGGCGAGATCGAACACCCGGTGCAGATCAAAGTAAACGCCGTCAGCAAGAGCGCCCAGGCGAAAATCACGGCTGCCGGCGGAACAGTCGAGGTTATCTAGATGGTTGGTAGCGGCTTTCAGAATATCTTCAAGATTCCCGAGCTCAAGAAGCGGATTTTTTTCACGCTGATGCTTCTGATCGTTTATCGTATCGGGGTCAACGTGCCTGTGCCGGGGATCGACAGCAGCGCCTTGGCGGAGATCTTCAACCGCTTCAAGGGCGTGCTGGGCATCGTCGACCTGTTTTCCGGCGGCGCACTGGAGCGTTTCTCCATTTTCGCCCTGGGGATCATGCCCTATATCAGCGCGTCGATCATTCTGCAGTTGCTGACCGTGGTGGTACCGCATCTGGAGCGGCTCTCCAAGGAAGGCCAGCAGGGCCGCAAGAAGATCACCCAGTATACCCGCTATGGCACCGTCGTGCTTAGCATCATTCAGGGGTTCGGCATCAGTTACGGGCTGGTTCAGGGCAACGCCAACGCCATTCCGGCGGCGACCTTCATTCCGCTGACCGTCATCACCCTGACGGCGGGCACGGCCTTCATCATGTGGTTGGGCGAGCAGATCACAGAGCGGGGCATCGGCAACGGCATCTCCCTGATTATTTTTGCCGGCATCGTCGTTGGTATGCCATCGGCCATCGGTGCGACCTTTGAGATGGTGCGGGCCGGTTCCATGAACATATTTGCGCTCTTGATTCTGGGCATTTTCATGGTGGCCGTGGTGGCTTTCATTATTTTTGTCGAACAGGGACAGCGCCGTATCCCGGTGCAGTACGCCAAGCGCGTCGTGGGCCGGCGCCTCTACGGTGGTCAGAGCACGCACCTGCCTCTCAAGATCAATCAGTCCGGGGTGATTCCGCCGATTTTTGCTTCGTCGATCATCATGTTTCCGGCCACGGTGGCCAGTTTTGTCGATGTGCCGATCATGCAGGCGGTCGCCGACGCACTCCAACCTGGAAACATCTGGTACGAAGCGCTGTTCATCGGTTTTATTTTCTTCTTCTGTTATTTCTATACGGCGGTCACTTTCAACGTGGTGGACGTGGCCGACAACATGAAGAAGCAGGGCGGCTACATTCCGGGGATTCGCCCCGGAAAACGTACGGCCGACTACATCGACAAGGTACTGACGCGAATTACCCTGGGGGGCGCCATCTACGTCTCCGCGGTCTGTGTGCTGCCGTCCGTACTGATCACGCAGTTTGACGTACCCTTTTATTTCGGTGGCACGGCGCTTCTGATCGTCGTCGGTGTGGCCATCGATACGATTGCCCAGATCGAATCGCATATGTTGGCCCGCCACTACGAGGGATTTCTGAAAAAGGCCGGCCCCAGCGTCCGCGCCCGCCGTTAGAATCAACGCGTCTATCGGGATGTTGGACAGACAAGCGAGTGCGGGACCTGGTCAGGTCAACATAGGCGCTCATCCGGATACAGCGAAACGGGGAAGATCCATGGCGAAAGAGGAAGCGATCAAGGTTGAGGGCACTGTTTTAGAGACATTGCCCAACGCGATGTTCAAGGTCGAACTGGAGAACGGACATCAGGTCCTGGCCCATATTTCCGGTAAGATGCGGATGCATTTTATCAAAATTTTACCTGGAGATACGGTGACCGTAGAACTATCGCCCTACGACTTGTCACGGGGGCGCATCACCTACCGGTCGAAATAGTCGGCCGGCATTACGGCGGACAATGAGGAGCTTAGCCTACAATGAAAGTTCGGGCATCCGTTAAAAAGATGTGCAGTAAATGTAAGATTATCCGCCGCCGCGGCGTCGTGCGGGTGATTTGCGAGAACAAACGACACAAACAACGTCAGGGATAGAGGAGGAAGAGCTTTGGCACGTATTGCCGGTGTAGATCTACCCAAAAACAAGCGCGTGGAAATCGGCTTGACTTATATCTACGGAATCGGGCGCACCACCTCGCAGCAGATCCTGGCCCAGCTGAAAATCGACCCCAACACCAAGACGGATACGCTGACCGAATCTGAGGTTAACAGCATCCGTAAGATCATCGACAGCGAATACAAGGTCGAGGGCGAACTTCGTTCCGAGGTCGCCATGAACATCAAACGCCTGATGGACTTGGGGTGTTACCGGGGCCTGCGCCACCGCAAGGGGCTGCCCTGCCACGGGCAGCGAACCAGCACCAACGCGCGTACCCGCAAAGGGCCCAAACGCACGGCCGTGAAGAAAAAGGGCGGTGTTAAGAAGAAATAAGGATTCACAAACAGGGATAAGCCTAAATGCCAAAGAGAACCCGTACTAAGAAAAAAGAAAAGAAGAATATCTCGACCGGAGTGGTGCACATCCAGTCGACGTTCAATAATACCATCGTTACGATTACGGACGCGGCCGGCAATGCGGTGGCCTGGTCCAGCGCCGGTGTCCAGGGCTTCAAGGGCTCCCGCAAAAGCACCCCCTTCGCCGCGCAATTGGCAGCCCAGGATGCGGCCAAAAAGGCGCAGGAGCACGGCATGAAAACCGTGGAAGTTTACGTCAAAGGGCCCGGACCCGGGCGTGAGTCCGCCTTGCGGGCGCTCCAAGCGGCGGGTTTCAACGTCACCGTCATCAAAGATGTCACCCCGATTCCGCACAACGGTTGCCGCCCACCCAAGCGGCGGCGGGTCTAGATCGGGTAAAGCCATTTCTTCCCCGCCTGGCGGGGACCAAAGGAGGATAACTTGGCACGTTATACCGGTTCCGTCTGTCGGTTATGCCGACGTGAAAATATGAAGCTTTTTCTCAAGGGCGATCGCTGCTACTCGGACAAGTGCGCATTTGATCGCCGGGGCTATCCGCCCGGACAGCACGGTGAGCGCCGTGGCCGCAAGGTTTCCGACTACGGTATCCAGCTGCGTGAGAAGCAGAAGGTGAAACGCATGTATGGGCTGACAGAGAAGCAGTTTCGTCTCTTCTTCCAGCGCGCCAATCGCCAGAAAGGCGTCACCGGCACGAATCTGCTCGTCATGCTGGAGCGGCGCCTGGACAACGTGGTCTATCGCATGGGTTTCGTGAACTCGCGGACCCAGGGGCGGCATTTCGTGCGCCACAGCCATTTCACAGTCAACGGACGCAAAGTCAACATCCCCTCCTATCTGATTCGACCCGGCGATGCGGTCGAAGTCCGCGAGAAGAGCCGTGCCGTTCAGTCCATCGGGGATGCCCTTGAAGCGGTTGTACGCCGTGGGGTGCCGCAGTGGATTGAACTCGAAAAAGACAATTTCAAGGGGATCGTCCAGAGTCTTCCGGTGCGTGAAGATTTGACCATGCCGATCCAGGAGCAACTGATCGTCGAGCTCTACACCAAGTAAGGACGATAAGTGGCTGCGGGGGGGCAGCGTGCGCCCCCCGACACGCCAACAGCGAAGCCGTGCCTCTCGGCTCCGATTGTCAGAATCCTCCTTAAATCCATCTGGAGATAAAACATGTCGTCACAAGACCTAATGTACATGAACTGGCAGCAGATGATTCAGCCGGATAAAGTCCAGGTATCCAGCGATCAGACCTACGGCAAGTTCGTTTGTGAACCCCTTGAGCGTGGATTTGGGATAACCATCGGAAACTCGCTGCGCCGTATCATTCTGTCCTCGCTCTACGGAGCCGCCATCACCTCGGTCAAGTTCGATACCGTCATGCATGAGTTCAGCGTGATCGATGGGGTGTATGAGGACGTTTCCGAAATTATCCTGAACCTCAAGGAAATCCGCTTCCGAACCAAGGATGCCGAGCCACGCACCATCCGCATCGAAAAAAACGGCGAAGGGGCCGTGACGGCGGCGGATATCGTCAGCGAGGACGGCGCCTGCGAGGTGCTCAATCCGGCCCACCACGTGGCCACGCTTACCGGAGACGGCAAACTCACGATGGAGATGACGGTCAGGGTGGGCAAAGGTTATGCCCTCTCGGAGCAGAACAAGGACGAGGAAGCACCGGTCGGCACGATTCCGATCGACGCGGTGTTCTCGCCCATCAAGCGCGTCAACTATGTCGTGACCAACGCCCGCGTCGGACAGCGCACGGACTACGATAAGCTGACGATGGAAGTCTGGACCGACGGCAGTGTGAAGCCCGAGGACGCGGTGGCCTATGCCGCCAAGATCCTGAAGGAACAGATGACCCTTTTCATCAATTTTGATGAAAGCGATGAGCCGCATTCCGAGCATGGCGACGAGGAAGGCGAATCGCCGCAGTTCAACGACAATCTCTTCCGCAGCGTGGAAGAGCTCGAACTTTCGGTCCGCAGTGCCAACTGCCTGAAAAACGCCGATATTCACAAGATTTACCAGCTTGTGAGTAAAACCGAGGCGGAAATGCTCAAGACCAAGAATTTCGGACGCAAGTCGCTCAATGAAATTAAAGAGGTCCTGACGGAAATGGGCCTTTCCCTGGGGATGAAACTGGACGGTTTCAAACTGCCCGAAGAGGATGCCGAAGAAGGAGCTTAAGCAATCCCATGAGACATCGTAGCGCAGGTATCAAACTCAATCGGACGTCGAGCCATCGCAAGGCCATGTTTCGCAACATGGTGACGTCGTTGTTTAAACATGAGCGGATCCGCACCACCGAGGCCAAGGCCAAGGAAGTCCGCCGCTGGGCCGATAAACTCGTGACGCTGGCCAAACGCGGTGATTTGCACGCCCGCCGGCAGGCCCTGTCCATCATCCGTGAAAAGGATGTGGTCCACAAGCTGTTTGAAGAGGCGCCTCAGCGCTTCGCTCAGGTCAACGGCGGTTATACGCGGGTGGTTAAAGTTGGCATCCGACCCGGCGATGCCGCGCCCATATCAATGGTTGAACTCGTAACGCCGGAAGTAAAGAAGAAAAAGGCGCGCCGCAAGAAGAAAGCCAAGAAAGTCGCTGTGCCCGCCGCCGCTGCCGTTACCACTGCGGACGCCCCGGAAACGCCGCCGTCGGACGATGCGGGTCCCGTGGCGGATGATGCCGGAGGCGAAGCTGAAGCCGCGGCTGCGGAGGCCCTTGACGCCCCCGACGACACCGCCGCTGCGGAGGCCCCCGACGCCGCCGCTGCAGCGGAAAGCAGCCCCGCCGCAGAGGCGTCAACCGCTGACGTCGCCGAGAAGACGGCGCCGGCCGATGACGCCGCGGCGCCGGATGATGCGGCCGCGGACGAAGCGCCTCCCAAGGACGCCTGATATCAACTTGCCATCGGCGAACGACTGATTCTGCCCCGCGCCAAGCGCGGGGCATTTTTTTTTAAGGCGGCCCGCCGCTGGGCGTGCCTGTTCCCAAGAAACAGGGCCGGCCCCCATGGCCGGCATTGATTTTTGGCGGCGTTTGCGGCACCATAAACAGGATTTTAGTGCCTCTTGCCTTCGCTTACCGCTCCCATCACTGGTCGACAGGAATAACACCCATGCAACTTTACCTCTACAACAGCCTGACACGCACCAAAGAGTTGTTTACACCCATCGAAACCGGCCGGGTCGGTCTCTACACCTGCGGGCCGACGGTGTACAACTATGCCCACATCGGCAACCTGCGGACCTACATCTTTGAGGACGTCCTAAAACGGGTCCTGGACTACAACGGCTATGACGTCAAGCATGTGATGAACATCACCGACGTGGGCCACCTCACCGGTGACAGGGACATGGGGCACGACAAACTCGAAGAGGGCGCGCGGCGCGAAGGCAAGACCGCCTGGGAGATCGCGGCCTATTACACGGAGGCCTTCCGCAAGGATATGGCTCACCTCAATATCCAGGAGCCCTCCATCTGGTGCAAGGCCACCGATACGATTCCCGAACAGATCGATCTCATCCGCACGCTGGAGGACAAGGGTTTTACCTATCGCACGGGTGACGGAATTTATTTCGATACCGCCCGCTTTCCGGGTTACAACAAATTGTCCCACCAGGACATCGAGGCCCTGCAGGAAGGGGCCCGGGTCGAAATCAACCCGGAAAAACGCAATGCCACGGATTTTGCCCTGTGGAAATTTTCGCCGCCGAATGTCAAGCGCCAAATGGAGTGGGACTCTCCCTGGGGGCTTGGTTTTCCGGGCTGGCATATCGAGTGCTCCGCCATGAGCATGAAGTATCTGGGCGACCAACTCGACATCCACTGCGGTGGCACCGACCATATCGATGTCCACCACACCAACGAGATCGCGCAGTCGGAAGCGGCCACCGGCAAACCCTTTTTCAATTTCTGGATGCACGGTGCCTTTCTGATCATCACCGGCGGCAAGAAAATGGCCAAAAGCGAGGGTAATTTCCTGACCCTCGACAATGCCTTCGTCAATAACGGCATCGATCCACTGGCCTACCGCTACGCCGTGTTCCAGACGCACTACCGCAAACCCATGGAATACAGTCAGGAGGCCATCGACGGGGCCGTCAACGGAATCCGTCATTTGCGCAATCAGGTGCGCACGCTCAAGGATGACGCCGGAGAACGGGAGGGCCGGATCGATGACGGCCGGCGGCAGAAGTTCCTGAAGGAAATCAACGACGATTTGAACATGCCCCGTGCGCTGGCCGCCGTGCAGGCACTGCTGAAATCCGATCTGGCGCCTGAGGATCGCCTCGCGACCGTTTTCGATTTCGACCGGGTCCTGGGCTTCGACCTGCTCCAGGCCGACAAAGCCGTCGCCCTACCGGAGGTCATCGAGCAGATGATCGCCGAGCGTATCCGGGCGCGCGAGGCGCGCGATTTCACCCGCTCGGACGAATTGCGTGACGCGATCGAAGCCCAGGGTTACACGGTTCAGGACACACCGGAGGGCATGAAAGTTTTCAAGCCCTGACGTCCGGGCGCTCGTGCGGCCCCATCCGAACGTCCCGCCCGGAGGGCGCCTTTACCCCTCGCCCCCGGATTCAGCGGCGCAACAAGACAGGATAAGTCCAACGGGACGACCCACCTGCATCGGGCCGCGTTCGGCGCGAACACAAAAAAA
>JASJCV010000181.1 GCA_030065275.1 Desulfobacterales bacterium
CCAATGCCGACCACGCCGCCCACGATGGCCTGGGAAGTCGAGGTCGGTATGCGCTTAAAGGTGGCCAGGGTCACGAAGAAGCCCGAACTTATGAGCGCAACACAAACGGCCAGAAAATTGAGTTCCTGATAGACGATGCCCTTGCCGATGGTCTTCATGACATGCTGTCCCTGAAGCAGCGCCCCCAGGACGGCAAACACCGCTACGACCAGAACCGCCCGCGAAAAAGGCAACAATCCGGCCCCAACGGTCGTGCCAATGCAGTTCGCCGTATCATTGGCTCCGATATTCCAGCCAACGTAAGCACCGGCCAGCAGCAATATGACCATCGTTGGTTCGATGGGGTCCTCCAATAGATTCGCCTTGGCCCTGGGATCGCTCCCTTAGTGGTACAATCGACGCGTTTGATCACCTGTTCCTGGTTCAGATAGACCGATACAGGGGTGCCTTCGGGCAAAGCCTTGGCGCCTCTCTGGTACGATTTGTCGACCTGCACGAAATGCTGTCCAATCTTCACGCGATAAAGGTTTTACGCATGGTTTCCCTCCTTTGGTAGTGGATACGGATGATGGTTTTCGGGCGCGGTCATGCGGTGACAAGCCAGGGTGGTGCCACCTTGCCATGACCCGCCATAACAGCGAAAAACGTAATAAATGACCTGCCGGACCCGGCGTGAGGAATCGGGGTGGTTCACGAACGCAGACCATTTGAACCCCATGCCGCTAACATAAATCTAACACTCTGCTAACATTATTTTAGCGAATATGCCAGTTGAGCGGATTTGGGTCTAAATGAAACCCGGGAGCGAGATGGCGCATTTGATGTCAGCGCTGGCCGAAATCGACCTCGACCTGTCCCGTCTTAAAGGGCGATAATTATAATAATATAATACTTTCAATGGGATAGGTTCGATTTTCGGTGTCTTCACCGGGTCTTGTCAAAGAGAGGGCAATCGGTCATCCCCAAAGGGCTCCATCGGTTTGGCCGAATGAACGATGGGGCTTGGAGCCATGGTCGCGATGCAATTGGACGCGGCGCCGCGGGTGGTTGCGCCTGTACGATCCTCGCTGTCCTGACGGCGTTTTTCGATTTGCCCCTGCGATTGACTTGTTTAAGCCTTGAAACTTCTGCCGACCTCACATCCCGGCCGGCCCCCTTGTTGCCAATAAGGCTCTGTGATAAGGATTGTTCAAATTATTTGGGGGATTGCGGGGAGGAGGATGATGCTGTTTAAAAAGGAAAAAGAAGTCATTGACCTCATCGAACAGCACGCGGCTAAAATGGAAGCATGCCTGTCTACCGCTGTCGAAACTTTGCTGACGTATCTCGAAGACGATATTGCCAGGGCCAAAACGCTTGCGCGACGAACCGATGCGCTTGAATCCGAAGCCGACTTGATCCGACTCCAGATCCGGGACAGACTATACTCCGGTGCGTATATGCCGGTTTTGAGGGAAGATATCTATAAACTGGTAGAAAGCCTTGACCGTGTGGCCAATGCCGCCGAAAAATGCTGCGACACGTTCCTGAATCAGCGACCGGATATCCCACCAGAATTAAGAACGCTCTATGCAGACATTATCCGAACTTCTTTGGGCATTGGCGAACCGCTCAAAAATGCCGTGCTTTGCTATCTTCGCGGAATATGCCCGATTGAGGTGTCCCGCGAGCACGCCAAAGAGGTCGGCTTGGCAGAGTCAAAAGTAGACAGCATGGAATGGGATTTGACCAAAGAAATCTTTTCGTCGTCATTATCCTATGGGCACAAGGTGCATCTTCGTCGCTGCCTGGACAACATCGCCAGTGTCTCTGACCGTGCCGAGGATTCAGCAGATCAATTGGAACTTGTGTCGTTGAAAACCATGAATTAACGGCATTGGCCAATTGAGCGTTTAATTTGATTTCACCCCTTTTCATCTCCGGCCACCGACCTAAAATTCCAAAAGTGCTCAGCTGCTGCCAGGCATCATTTCCTTGAGCCGCAGGAGATCTTCGGGTGTATCGGCATCCTGCCGGATGAAGGGATCTTCCACTGGAACCGTAATGGATTTTTCTTCGTGACGCCGCAGAAGTGCACGCAGTCCGCCACCTCCGTCATAGCCGCGAATCGCAGCGATCAATGCGCTGTTGATCAAGGGCGGGTGCCCGCGTGCTGACTGAAACAGGGGATAGCAAACCGACGGCGCCGAATGTTGAGCGAAGGCGACCGCCAGCTGCCGGACGGTGGACGGCCGGACGAGGGGTATGTCGACCGGAAGCAGAAAAAACGCATCACAGCTATCCTCAACCGCTTGGACCCCGGCTTGAATCGAGGAATACATGCCATCAGCATGGTCGGCGTTTATCACCCCGCGCGATGCCGCCCTCTGGACCACCGGAAGCACCTCCGGCGCACGATATCCCAGGACGGTGACGATATCATCGATGCCGGCCGAGCGGAACAGCGTGATGGCGTGCTCGACGAAAGATTTTCCTCCGATTTTAATAAGCGGTTTGAATGCCGCCATGCGGGAGGAAAACCCTGCGGCCAGTATGATGGCGCTGAACTTAACTTGTCGTGGCATAAATAACTTCGCCAAACTATTTTAATCGTACGGCCTATGAACGAAAAAGGTGGTTATCCTCTTGATTCCGATACCTTACCCTTCGCCTGTACCAACGATAGGGATTCGGTACATCTGAACCCGTCACTTTTGGTGGATCACCCGGAAAGGTTTGGCTGATCGGGTGTATATTATTTCAGGCTTGTTCATTTTCTTCCACGTGGAAGAAATACCATGCTGACCATCATTTGTTACAATGGTTTGGGGTTCACGGACCAAAACCATTTTCAAAGGAGGCCAGCATGGCGAAGCTGAGTTTAACACGATTAGAAGCCTTTGTGTTAGGTTTTGAGGCGACTGAATTCAGAGTTGGCATCGATGTTCACAAAAAGAGTTATTCATTGGCCCTGCTTCGTGAAGACGGCGCCTGTTTGACGTGGACAGGTCCAGCCAAGGCCGGGACGCTTCTTGAGCCCGTGAAGCGTCTTGGTCTTTGCATCAAGGCCGTGGTTTACGAGGCGGGTCCGACCGGGTTTTCGCTGGCCCGCCGTTTGGAGGCTGCCGGTCTTCATGTAATGGTTGTGGCGCCGAGCCGAATGCCACGGCCGGTGCGCGCCGGCGCCAAGAGCGACCGTCTCGACGGCATCAAGCTGGCCGAGTATGCTGCTAATCGCAGGGCGCGCGCCATCGCGGTTCCAACCGAGAGCGAGGAGGCCGAGCGGAGTTTGTTGAGACGCCGGCATGCCTTGGCCAACGGGCGGCGGCGTTGCAAACAGCGCATCAAGGCCCACTTGCTTTATCTGGGTGTATCCGCCCCTGAGGGTTTGGACCATTGGAGCCAGGCCGCCGTAAGCGCCCTCAGGGGCTTGGGACTCGAACCATCGGCCCGGTTAACGCTTGAGAGCCTGCTGCGCGAGCTGGACTTTCACAACAAAGAGCTGCGCCAGGTCGAGGGACAATTGCTTGAATTGCTTACCAGCGGGGCGCAACGCGAGCGGTTTGGATATCTTCGTACGGTGCCGGGTGTTGGTTTCCTCACGGCAGCCAGCTACATGCTGGAAGTGTTTCGTCCCGAGCGGTTTAACAATGCCCGTCAGGTGGCGAGTTATCTTGGCTTAGCGCCGATGGTGCATCATAGCGGCGATCGCAGGCCAAGGGGCAAAATCACCCCGGTAGGGCAGAGTCGCTTGCGCAGTTTGCTCATTGAGGCCTCCTGGGTGTGGAAGAACCATGACGGCTATGCGGCCAGGCTCTACAAGCGGTTTTTATCCCGGATGGGCATCGCCCAGAAAGCCATCGTGGCGGTGGCGCGTCGATTGGCGATCATCCTGTGGCGTTTGAGTATCGAGCAGCGGTCTTATCGGCGCCAACCAGCCTAAGTTTGATAGCCGCGATGTGTTCGTTTGTCGCATAGGCGACGTGAAAGAAATGGCGAATCTTCTCAAGCGTACCGAACCGGTACTTGGCGCGTAGAGGCGCGAATAAGAAAAGGCGATAGCCTGATCACCCTCTCGAGAAGATTATTTATCAAAGAGCATTAGGAACACTTGACAGATGGTCACATAAGAAAACGAACCAAAAGAAACCGCCCGTGTCCCGCGCATCCTGTGCGTCGGCGATGAAGTCGGCGCGTGTCGGAACTCGCTTCGCTCAAACAGGCCGACACGCTTTTTCCGACGTCATCGCCGATGCTCGGCGCGGGACAATGGGTAATAACCTCAAACCCAAACAGAATAATGCGCCTTATCCATGTAGCGGCCTAAGATCTCCCGCTCTGCTGCAGGAGCCGAACTCATCTTTGAGGGGCACGATGCCAAAACCCAGGTGAGCGTCAAACCGTTTGGCCTAATTTGAACCTTTGCGCCTAAGTGCCTCGATGGTTTTCATGACCTCATCGTATTCATCCTCCAGATCCAGAAGCAGCTTCATGACCGGTGGCTTGACGGAATGGGCCGGCAGGCGCCGCTTGGCCTCGGCGATCTCGGCTTCCAGTTGACGTTGGCGTCGGTGGAGCGCTTCGATGGTCGGCATGGCGACTCCGTTGGGTGTTAGTGGTCGGCATCGGGCGTTTCGACCGTCTGACGGTATTGGCGCCGCCCGTCCCCGATGCAAGTTCGGCGCCCGGCAACGCCCCGGTTTGTCGCCGGGCGTAAAAGGCGTCTTACGCATCGACCAACTACCTTATCGGGAACCATAAAACATTGGATCAAGTCAATTAAAAACCTGCGCCAACGGGTTGGCGTCGATCAGCAGGTGTAATTTGACGTCGGCCGAATCGGACGCCATGTTAACAAACATGTGTTACGCATTGACACCCCCGGCGGCCCTAATTCCGGCCGTTTTGCGGAATTGGTCGGATGCCCCCTTGGCCCCGTAAACGGGAATCGCTCGTATGACATCTTTCAGCGAACAGATTGACAAAGAATGCCAGCGCCGGATCGCCACCATCAAACAATCGGTCGTCCGTCTCGCTCAGGTGCTTTTCCCCGAAGGTGATCACGCCCTGACCGCCAGCGTCCGAAGACGCGAGCGGCAGGTGGCCACCCTCGAGGACTGGCTTCTGGACAGCGAACAGCAGCAGATTCTGGCCTTAAATGCGCAGAATCGGTTTTATCTGTATGCCGCCGCGTATCTCACGGCCTTGGTGCCGCTGCGACTTGCCTCATCCCCTGAGGATGGGGAATCGTCCGCGGTGCATCCCTTGGAAGGCCCTTCCCCGGCAATCGGCGTCGGCACGCTGATCCGCGAGCGCTGGCGCGATCTGGGGCTGCGCGACCCCGCCGAGGCCAGCGATCTGGCCGTTATCTGCGAGGCGGCCGCGCCTGAAGAGCGGTCCGTCGACGCGCCGTCGGTGGACGATGGGGAGACCTCCGACGCGGCCGTCAATCGCACGCTCCTGGCGGCCGGCCTGCGCTTGGCCCGGGCCCTGGACCTTTCCGGCGACAGCGTGCAGCGCGACATTCACCGCTGCCTGCCGGACGGCGTCAATTTGAACCGGAACCAGCTGGCCGAATGGTTCGATGTCGCCGACTTCGGACCGCACCGTCTCGTTCCGGCAACGATCCAACTGACGATCGCGTGCCGCCACGCAGAGGTCCACCGGGCGCTTAAAGCTTATGAAACCAAAGTGCAGCGTTTGCTCGGCCGCCTCAACCGGCGGGCCAGCCCCCGCTTCCTGTTTTCGGACTGCCGTTTTGAAATCATCCCCCGGGGCTACGATCCCGTGGACCTCAAGTTCACGGTGGATTCCTCGGCGGCGTTGCACTTGTTTACCGGCAACCGCCTGTACGCGGACCGGCGGGCCTTCCTGAGGGAACTTCTGCAGAACGCCATCGATGCCTGCCATTTGCGGGGACTGGTGGACAAGGACTACCAGCCGGCCATCACGATCCGCTTCCAGGACGATATCCGCATTGTCTCCGTGGCCGACAACGGCATCGGGATGGACCGGCAGTGGATCGAGAAGTATTTCCTGCAGATCGGCATTTCGTTCTACCAGTCGGGTCGCATCCGCCGGATCAATCACGACCGGGGCATCGGTTTGAGCTTCATCAGCCAGTTCGGCATCGGGTTTCTATCGAGCTTTCTGGTGGCGGAGAAGATTATCATCCGTACGCGCCGGCTTGGCTCTCCCGGTCTGCAAATCACCATCCGCGATTTAAAAGACTATTTCGATATCCGCTTGCTGGACGAAGCCATGCCGGTCGGAACCGAGGTCTGCCTCCACCTCAAACCATCACGGGCCCGGTATTGCCGCAGTCTGGAGTATATTGGCTACCTCAAGACCAACATCCGTTTTCTCAAGGTGCCGGTTGAACTGGTGGACGAAAGTGGTCGGACGATAGCGATCGGCAGGGAAGCACTGGCCTATCCGGAGGATACCCGGCGCGGTACGGCTTTTGTGGCGGCGCTGGACCTGCCCGCCTCGGAAGGCTACCTGCTGCTCCAGGCCAAAAAGCAGACCAGTTATATCCAGGGGCTCGAACCGGCCCACGGAGGCGTATCCGTTTTTCAGGACGGCATCTTCGTGACCCAGGTGGAAACCCTGCTGCCCGAAGGCGCCCGACAGCATGTGATCGGCCGCGTCAACCTGGAAGGGGCCGACAAATGTGAGCTGAGCATGGACCGCAACCGGATCTTCTGGTCCGAGGAGCGGCTGGCGGCAATCAAACGGGCGTTACGGCTATCGCTGGTGGACGTGGTCAGGCGCTTCGCGGCGGCGGTCGAGGCGCAGGAGGCGCCGGAGGCCACGCGCACCGGCATCTTCAACCAGCTCGCGGTTTTCTTCGATTTCAACGAGGTCGACGACGGGATGCACGCCCGCCTGCCGCCGGCCATCCGCGACCGGATCGAAAAACGATTTCGGGATTTCATCCGGATTCACTTTGCCCATGCGGTTAAAACGGTCGGACGCCCGGTAGCCGACGGCTACAACGAGGCCTGGCAGCAGGCGATCCTGGACAGTTTCGTGAATCGCCGGCGGGGATAATGCAATAGCGGCCGAAATCCCATTTTCAATTTGCCCGAATCTAATTTCCAAGACAAGCGAATCAATTAAGCTTGATGTTCATATTCAAAACCAGCTCATCTTCATCTTTGAAATGCATTGCCGCCCGCGCTTTGGACAGCCCTTTTTCCAAATCAATATTTCTGACGGATGCGTAATAAATTCGAGAGACGGCTTGCGAGGTTCGAGAAGTGCGGCGTAATTATCGAATACGCCGCAATGACGAGGACCGAAGCGTAACGCCGCCACCGGCTTTCTTGCGCATTCGTTTTCTATCGTCTGAGAACGCGGATCCACCGCCAGACGTTCAGCAACCCCACCATGGCATTGGCCACGTAAGTCAGGGCGCAGGCCAGCAGGATCCGGCGGGCGGCAGGGATGTCTTCGGGCGGAATGTAGGCGCCCTCGACAAGCAGGGGCAGGGCCCGTTTGAAACTGGCATTGAACTCGGTCGGCAGAGTCAGCAGATGAATCACAATCGGCATGCCCAGTGTGGCCAGGCCGCCCATGAACATGAGGGCCCCGGCGGCAGGCATGCGCGTGATCACGGCCAGCACCGGCACCACCATCATGATGCCCGCACCGATACGCTCCAGGCGGGATGCGGCGCCGACCAGTCGGGTGCGAACGGCCAGCGGCGGATAACTGTCCCGGTCCTGGAGAGCATGCCCGACTTCATGGGCCGCCACAACCGCGGCCGTCAATGTATTGCGGCCGCATGTGGCCGTTGTCAGACGGACGACTTTTTTTTCAGGGTCGTAGTGATCGCCCAGGGGGGTGGTTTCGACCGCGATTGCATCCAGTTTTTCGGCATTCAGGAGGAGACGGGCGAGGTCGAAACCGTTGCCGGAAAAGTAAGCCTCCCGGTTGTAGCGCTGAATGACGTAGCGGGCCCAAAGGTGCGGACCGTAAAGAATGACGATGGCAAGGATGATCAGAACGACGATCATGAAGTCAACAGCCTGACTGCCTTTCCGCCGCCGGCTAACGGGGAAAGAGACGAATGATGCCCAGCAGCGTTGCCAGGGCCCCGGCCAGCAGGCAAAGCGAGAGGACGATGGCCCCGATTTCGTTGGCCAGGCCCCGCTCGATCCCCACGCCAAGGGCCACGGTCGCTCCCCCGGAGACGATGAAACCCAGGGCGGTCATGTTTTTTTTGAACAGGGCCGTGGCCGCGGCGACACCCAGTACCACCGCCCAGCTGATCAGGACGACCTTTGAACTGTACATCGGCTGACCTTTCCACACCTGTTGGTCACCGCTGGAGCACCCCGTCCGCGATAAGTGTTGGGGATTTTCGGCCCCGCGCGCCAAAGAGACCGGCGAGGCACGATTTCGCATATCCGCCGACATAAGGCAAGCCGCGATTGATGGTTCCCCGGCGGTGTCGTCCCGTTGTGATGCGGGCCGGGCCCCGAGCTATTCAAGTGACTGAACAAGCGCCAGGGTCTCCTCCGGCTCCGGCCGTACCGTGTAATCGGCATTGATGGCCGTATGCCGGACAATGCCTTCGGCGTCGATCACCAGGCGGGCGGGCATGGGCAGGCTCCAGCTGTCGTCGCCGTTGTGTTTGGGAACGTCGAGGCCGAATTGGCTGTAGAGGGCCTTCAAATCATCGGGCATGACGAAGCGCAGCCCGTAGCGGGCCGCAACGCTGTTGCCGGGGTCGCTCAGAATTTCGCCGGGCAGGTTGAACCGCTTCTTGGCAAATCGATTGTGCTCCACCAGCTGCGGTGAAATCATCACCAGGCGGGCGCCGGCCGCCTCGAACCGATCGTTGGCTTCTGCCAGAGCCTCCAGCTCCAGATTGCAATAGGGTCACCAGCGGCCGCGATAAAACGAAAGCACCAGCGGCCCCTTGTCCAGGAGATCGCTCAGGGCAACTTCGCGTTCTTCCGTGTTGGCGAGGGTAAAGTCGGGGGCCAGCGCTCCGACTTGCACAGCCCGGGCCAGAATGCCTGAATTCTGCAGGTCTTCGGTGGCGCTCTGCATCAGCGCCACGGCCTCGGGCGGTGCTTTGGCGAGGAAGGCTTTCTTGTAGTCGTCGATTTTGGCTTTAAGCGTCATGGGGTCTCCTATCTGCGGGTTATGGCCGAGACCGCGAAGCGGTGTCGGGGGCTTTGACGAAAAATAACCTGATGCCATTTTTTTTCTCCTACATAAAATAGCGGCCATCGGGCTTTTGGCAACTTTCCTTGCCCCCATCGGCCAAGCCGGCAATCGATTTGAACGCCGCCTTCGCCCCGTACGGATGTCAACGAGCGGTGGATCGGGGTGGTTGACTTTGTGTTGCCCAGATTTTATCGTCGCCTCGACCCGGATCGCCCTCCGGGCGGCAGTGCCAACCGCTGTCGGCGCAACCTTGTTATTACCCGTTGGACGGCCACCGGCGGCGTCATCCGCCAGTCGGCGGCAAAGGATGGACGCCCATGTTTTCGCATTCGGGAATCTGGCGATCAAGGGCCTCGAGGTCGAGGCGGGCCATCGTGCGGCGGGCCGGATGGAACCGTGCGCAGGGTGGCATCGCCGTCGGCGGACTTGCGCTGCTCTTTGGATTGCTGGCCGGGGGCCTTGCCGGTTGCGCATGCCTCAATGACTACCAGACCACGGGCCAACTGCAGCTCGCCGGTCTGAAAGCGCCCGCCCGGGTGGTACGCGATGAAAAGGGAATGGCCTATATCTATGCCGACAATCTCGGGGATGCTTTCCTGGCCCTGGGATTTGTCACCGCCCAGGACCGGCTTTTCCAGATGGAGCTTACCCGCCTGGTGGCGGCCGGGCGCATCAGCGAACTGGCCGGTGCCAAAGCCCTTCCATTGGACCGGCGAATGCGCACGATCGGCATCTACCGGCTGGCAGCCCGACACGCCGCCATGCTGGAGGCGGAATCGCGCGGGCTCCTCGATGCCTACGTCGCAGGGGTCAACACCTACATAAGCGCGCATGCGGACAGTCACCACCTCGAGTTTAAACTCTCCGGACGGCAGCCGGAACCCTGGACCGTCAGCGACGCCTTGTCCGTTCTCTACTACATGAGCTGGACTTCATCCGCGAACATCGAGACCGAGATCGTCGCACAGATGCTGATCGCAAGATTGGGGCTTTCCCGCGCGCAGGATCTCTTTCCGAGGAACATCAACCCGGATGAAATCACGCCGCCCGCTGCCCACCCAACAAAACCGTCTGCGGCCGCTATCGTCGACCCATCGATCGACGCGCGCATCATCGGCTATCTGGCGGCCGCGCCCCCTGGCATTGGCAGCAATAGCTGGGTGCGGGTCGTTGGCCACCACCGGTCGGGCATTGGCGGCGTAACGCGGACCCGTCACC
>JASJCV010000182.1 GCA_030065275.1 Desulfobacterales bacterium
GAAGCTCAATGGAAGCTTCCGCCTGCTCGATCACACGGGCCACTCGATTCCGGCGGAGGCGCCCGAGCGGCTGCTGGACGAAATCACCGCTTTTCTGGGGTTGAACGCGCAGGATTGATCCGACCATGAAAATCGACGCTACGACCATCGGCATCATCAAACACCTGCGGGATGGTCGCAAATCCTACAAGAAAATCGCCGAGGATCTCAACCTCGCGGAGAACACGGTGCGCTCGCGCGTGCGCCAGCTGAGCCAGGAAGGCATTTTGGACATCGCCGGCCTGGTGGACGCCGAGGCCATCCCCAACCACCAGCCCGTGATCATCGGGGTCAAGCTCAAGACCACGGACATGTTCAACAAGGGCGCCGAGTTCAGCGTGCTGCGCGGCGTGGTGTCGGTCAGCGTCGTGACCGGCCGCTACGACCTGATCCTGGTGGTTCTCTTCAAAGAGGATTACGGCCTGGAGGAGTTCTACACCCAGGAGGTCGTCAAGGTTGAAGACGTCCAGTCGCTGGAGACCTTCGTGGTCTGCAAGGGCTACAACCTTAAAGTGCCCTATATCCTTTGAGGCGTCGACCGCAATAAGCGTCTTTTCTTCAGCCGGCCTTGGCGATTAAGCTCGCCATTCCATTGCGGGCGATTTGTCACCGTCCTGATCGAGGTCCGAATCATGTCCCAACCCAGCTTGAAGTGGATCGATCGGAACAACAAGATTCGCCAGATCATGATCACGGACCGCATTTGCATTGGGCGGACCTGCAAAGGCATGGCTGCGCAGAAGCGGATATGCATGGAGGACCCGCGGGTCTCCCGGGATCATGCCGAAGTCGTCTGGACGGCCGGAAGTCTTCAAATTGTCGACAGCAGCCGCAACGGTACATGGGTCAACCATAGTCGCATGGCGGCCGGCTCAGCCCGCCGCCTGGCCGACGGTGACCGCATCAGGGTGGGCGATTTGGAGTTTCTGGTCTGTATTCCGACAGCCAGGGCCGACGCCGGTGAAGACGGCCCTGCAACCGAATTGACCAAGGTGGCCTCCGTATCGGAAGTGATCACCGCTTTGATGGCCGATGTTCGTGGCTTTTCAGGCTATGCCCAGCGACATTCTTCCGCCGAGGCCCATGGCATGATAAAGAATGTTTTCGATGTTTTCAGCGAGATTGTCGAGCGTTATGACGGCACGCTCAAGGATTACGCCGGGGACGCCATTTTTGCTTTCTGGGATCATCGTTTCAAGGATGCCGCCGCACAAACCCATCAGGCCTGCCGCGCGGCGAAACGACAGAGGCGCGTCTTTTCCGATCTGCGCGTTGACTTGGCCGGACGCTATGCCGATGCCGATAAACTCCGGATCGGCTGGGGGATTACCACGGGTCCCATCACCCTTTCATCCCTGGGTTCCCGGGCGTCTGATCTGGCGGTGGTGGGCGATTGTGTGAATTTGGCGGCACGATTGTCCAGTCTGGCCAACAAGGATATTTCTGAAGCCATCCTGATCTGCACCCGCACAGCCACCCTGGTCGAAGGGCGTTTTGCGGTGCAGGATCTGGGCCGGCACGACATCCGCGGGCGCCAGGGGCCGGAACCGCTTTTCGCCCTGGGATCTGCCTTGACATGAAGACTGACCGGACTAGATTAATCAGGTAATCAACGGGTCCAATCGACTGATTTACTTTGTCTTCATTCAAGTACCCTGTTGACGCCGAAGCACGATTGGGCACCGGGCTTCAAGACAGATCTTCTTTTTTTCCGTTTAACAAGACAGGTTCGACCCTGCGTTCCAACATCCATAAGGAGGGACGTGAGATGACGTCTGATTCCCAAAGAAACCCTAAGGGTCACGCCAGAGATTTATGGTTGCACGGGCTAGTACTGCTGGTCTTCGGGGCCGCGTTCATTGGTGCCGGCGCCCTGCACGCGTTGGCCGATATGCCCAATGCCTGCCCCGTGGATGGTTGTGACGTCAAAATCGAGCAGGTGGCACGGTCGGGCGATGAGCTGGAGATAACCTTCAAATCCAATTTCACGCCCGATGTCTCCAAGAACCACTTTCATGTCTGGTGGGGCGAGAATTATACCGTTCAACAGGTGGGCCGCAATGCCGAGCCGGTTTACAAAGTCAAGCAGGGCCGCTGGCATCGCCATGACGACTATCCCACCTATGTTACCCAGGGGGCCGCTTCGACCAAGGTCCGCGGCGAAGCGACGACCGTCTGCGTGACCGCCGCCGATCGCCATCACAATATTCTGGATGTAGAAAAATACCATTGCGTCGATGCCAGCCAGTACCTCTAACGCATAGGCGTCACCATGGCCCTGCCCTCCTATGTTGGTCGATTCGAGGTCCTCGACGAGGCCGCCACCGGCGGGTTCGCGGTCGTTCTGCGGGCCTGGGACGAGGAGCTCGAATGCCTGGTCGCCATCAAACTGCTGCATCAAAGATTTGTTCCCGACAAGGACATCCAGAAACGCTTTCTGGATGAAGCGCGGCTGCTGCGACGCATACGTTCCCCGCACGTGGTTTCGGTCCACGACGTGGGGCGCCTAAATGACGGACGCCCCTATTTCGTGATGGACTTTGCCGATCGGGGGACCCTCCTACCGCGCCTCGATCGAAGCGCCGGAAACGACCCCCATGCTTTGCAGGATATCGGCGCCATCGTGGACGCCCTGGCCGAGGGCCTATCCGCCATTCACGATGCCGGCTTGGTGCACCGCGACGTCAAACCGGCCAATATTCTGTTGCAACTCGCCCGGCGGAGAACAGCTGTCGGGGATCGCGCCGTCCCGGATAAGACCACAGCGCCGGCCCGACTGGTGGCGGAAGATGAGCGCATTCTGATCGGTGACCTGGGAATTGCCAAAGACCTTGTCAAGCATGACGCCACGGCGACCCTCATTGGCGGCACACCGCTTTACGAAGCGCCCGAACAGCGGGATCCCGCCGCCGAAATAACACCAGCGGCCGACGTCTACGCCGCCACGGCCATGCTCTGGCACATCCTCACCGGGCAGCGGCCCCCGGCGGTCAACCAACTCGAGAAGCAACTGACGGAACTGCCGCGCGGCTGGTGCGAAATGGTCGCCTGCGGCATGGCCCTGCAACCGGAAGCGCGTTTCAGTGACATGCACGCCTGGCGTGGGGCCGCTCACCAGGCTCTGGCTCAGGAGGCCATCGCGGCTCAGGTCGAGGTGCCCACTGAACTGGCGACCCCCGAGAGCCCATGCCCCTACAAGGGGCTGGCGACCTATCAGCCCGAAGACGCCCACGTATTCTTCGGCCGCGAAAGGCTTGTCGACGAAACCCTGCGCCGCTTACAGCTCAATCGGGTGCTCTTTGTCGGGGGGCCCTCGGGCAGCGGCAAATCTTCGCTGGTCCGCGCGGGGCTCATCCCCGCCCTCAAGGCCGGCGCCCTGTCCGGCAGCGAGGCCTGGCGTCTGGCTTTGTTTACGCCGGGCCGCGACCCTTTGGCCGAGCTCCACTTCCAGCTGACGCGCCAGATAACCGCCGGCACCCCGCCGCTGTCCCTCGATGAAATGATCAACCACCCCACGCTGGCGCGGCATCTCGCCGATGCGGACGGTTCCGTGCATCCTCTTTTAGTCTGCATCGACCAGTTCGAAGAATTGTTCACGCTGGCGCCGGCTTCGCAGCCGAAGCGGTTTGTCGCTGCCCTCTCCGCGCTCACCGATCCCGCCGACAGCCGTGTGTGGGTGGTGATCACGGTCCGGGCCGACTTCTACGCGGCCTGCGCCCAGATACCCTGGCTGGCCGAACGGATCACCGACAATCAGGTGCTGGTCAGCCCCATGACGGCGGCCGAATTGAGACGGGCCATCATCGAACCGGCACGGCCGATGGGCCTGGTCCTCGAACCGGGGCTGGTCGATACGATCGTCAAAGAAGCCGGCGGCGAGGCCGGTTCACTGCCGCTGGTGGCGCACGCGCTGGTGGAGACCTGGAACCGACGCCGCGGCCAAACCCTTACCTTGGAGGGCTATCGCGCCGCAGGAGGTGTGGCCGGGGCCATCAGCCAGACGGCGGATGCTATTTTTCAGGATAGTTTCAATACTCAGGAGCGCGATGCCACGGAGCGCCTTTTTTTACGGCTTGTCACGCCGGGAGAGGGCACACCCGACACCCGACGTATTCTGGCCCGTGCCGATATCCGTCACGACGCCCAACCGGAAGTGATGCGCCGTGTGGTTGAACGCCTGACCGAAGCCCGGCTGTTAACGATCGACGATACGAGTATCGCGATCGCCCATGAAGCGCTGTTGAGCACCTGGCCCCAGCTTCAAGGCTGGATCGAGGCTTCACGGGATGATCTGCGCACACGCCAGCGCATCAGCCGGGCCGCGTTGGAATGGGATAGCCAGGACCGCGATACGGATTTGCTCTATCGCGGCACCCCCCTGCTTGCGGCGCTCGAATGGGCCGCCAGCAATCCCGAGCAGTTGGGCGCCGTCGAGCGCGATTTTCTGGATGCCGCTGCGGAAACCAGGGCTCGGATGGAGGCCGCCGACGCGGAGAAGCGGCACCGGGCGCGTAGGGTGCGGCGAATCGTTACCGTGGTGTTGTCGGTGCTCGCACTGGGCGCCACCTCCGCTTCGATCGTGGCCTTGACGGCCCTGCGCCAGGCGCGCCTGAACGCCGAAAGAGCCGAAGCGGCCACAGGCGAGGCCCGCGAGCGGTTTGCCGCCGCCCTGGGCGCTGGGGCCCACGGCATGGTGGACAGCGACCCCCTGCTGGCTTTGGTGCTCGCCGCCGAGGCTGTCGTGCGGGCGGGCGAAGCACCACCGGCCTATGACGCACGGGCAACGCTTCTGGCCGCCAGGCAAGCCCTGGTGCGCGATGGCCCGGTGCTCGTCGGCAGTCCGCTGGCGGTCGGCGATGCCCTCGCCATCGCCCTGAGCCCGGATGGCCGTGTGCTGGCATCCGCCCGGCGGGACGGAAGGATCGATCTCATCGAAACGCGGTCGCGCCAGCCCCTGGGACCGCCCCTGCACGCCCACCGCGGCGGAATACGCGATGTGGACTTCAGTCCGGACAACCAATGGCTCGTATCTGCCGGCGCCGATGGATCCCTGCGTCTGTGGCCGCTGAACCAAGGGCTGGGCGAGGCCGGACGGAAGATCGGCGAATCCGGCGACGTCATCATGGCGGTGGATTTCAGCCCGGATGGCACGACCGTGTCCACAGGCAACGGGGACGGTACCGTCCAGATATGGGACGTGCTGCGTGGAAAGGCCGAGGGGCGGCCGCTCATCGATCTGCCCCTCAGTTTCGGTGTGGTCGCATTCAGCCCGGATGGGCGTGGCCTGATTGCCAGTACCCACGATGGCCGGATATTCGGCTGGGCCCTGCCATCACGCGATCCGCTTTTCGATCCCGTGACGGGCGTCCACACAAGCCACCTGCTCAAACTCGCATTCAGCCCGGATGGAAATCATTTTGCGACCGCCAGCACGGATGGCACGTCCAGCCTTATTGCCTTCCCTTCCGGGCGGGTCATCGGGCAGGCGTTCGCGGCGGAAAAACAGATTGGTGCCGTTCTTTTCCAGCCCGGCGGGCAGGTTCTCATTGGCGGAGATACTGATGGCCGCATCAATCTGTGGGACGTAAAACAGCAGAAACCCATAGGAACGACACCCCGCGGTCATAGCCGGGCCATCATTGACGCGGCCTTGAGCCGGGATGGCCGCTTGCTGGCGACGCTGGGAGAAGACCAGATCGTACGCCTGTGGCGGTTCGACCGCACGCAGCCTCTGGCCCGTGCCATGCAGGTGGGGGGCCAGTCGGCCAAGGCGGCGGCCTTCAGCCCGGACGGTCGTCTGCTGGCCACAGGCGACGATGTCGGAACGGTGGCAATTTGGGAACTGGCGACCCACCGCCCCCTCATGGCCTTACCGGGGAAGGGCGACGCGGTGTGGGCCCTGGCCTTTTCCCCCCAGGGCGGCCTGTTGGCCGCGGGCGATCGTTCCGGCCGGATCAATCTCTGGGATTTAAGCGATGGGAAATTACGGCATACGCTGGCCGCCGGCGGCCGCGCCGTGTGGTCCCTGGCATTCACACGTGATGGAAAAGGGTTGGTGAGTGTCGGTGAAAATGCGGTCGACCTTTGGGACATCGCTGCCCGTAAGCCGCAACCCTTGTCCCGGCAGGATGATCGACAGAACACCCGCGGGATTCTGTCGCCGGACAGGTCCCGGCTGGCCGTGACGTCCACCCGGGGAGATGTTCGCGTGTGGGACTTGGCCAACGCCTCCCTGGTCACGGAGATCAAAGCTGACGACGATGTTCTCTGGAGTGTGGCCTTCAGTCCCGACTCCCAACACCTGGCGTTGGCTTCCAGTGATGAAATCGTCAGTGTGTGGAGTCTGGCAACGGGCCTTCAGCAGGCGACGTTCACCGGCCACAGTGGCGGAGCGACGGACGTGGCCTATCTGGCCGACGGCGCGACCCTGGTGATCGTCGACCGCAACGGCCAGCTCCACTGGTGGGATGCCCTAAGCGGCCGTAAATTGACCGCCGCCTGGCCGGCGCATGCCGCCGCGAGTTGGCGGATCGCCGTCCATCCCGACGGGGTGCGTTTTGCCACGACCGGAGACGACGGGAAGGTCCATCTCTGGGATTCGCTCAGTGTGGTGCGCGCCTGCGAGATCGCCGGGCAGGCCTTCGACGACGTGCGCCGCCAGCAATACCTGGGCCCGGGCGAATCCTCGCTGGCCTGCGACCAACCCGCCGCAACGAGCGGCCGCGAAAGATAAATTGGGCGGATTGCATTTACTTCTCTACTAAAAGGAGAATGCCATGAAGAAAGGGATGATCGGGTTTATCCTATGCCTGCTGGCCCTGCCGGCTTGGGCCTATGAACCGCTGGTGGCCAAAAAGGTTTTCGAGTTGCCCGTCTATCAAACCGTTGGCGGCCAGACCATCAAAAACGTCAAGGTGGGGTGGGAAGCCTACGGCGAGCTCAACACGGCCAAAGACAACGCCATTTTGATCTGCCATTATTTCTCGGGCAACAGCCACGCCGCCGGCCGTTACACGGCCGGGGACCAGCGGCCGGGCTACTGGGACGCGATTATCGGGTCGGGCCGCCCCGTGGACACGGACAAGTATTTCGTGCTCTCGGTGGATTCGCTCGTCAACCTGGGGACGGGAAACCCCATGGTCACCACGACGGGGCCGGCCTCGATCGATCCGGATACCGGCCGACCTTACGGCATGCGCTTTCCCATCGTGACCATCCGGGATTTCGTCAACGTCCAGAAGGCGTTGCTGGACAGCCTGGGGATCGAGCGGCTGCATGCGGTCATGGGAGCTTCCATGGGCGCCCTGCAGACCTATGAGTGGGCCGCGGCCTACCCGGACCGGGTCGCGCGTGCGGTACCGGTGATCGGTGCGGGCTGGGCCAGCGGTAACCTGATCGCCTGGCTCAATATCTGGGCCGCGCCCATACGACTCGATCCGAACTGGAACGGCGGCGACTACTACGACAGGGAGCCCCCTCTGCGAGGTCTGGCCGAGGCGCTCAAGATCGTCACCCTCCATGCCCAGCACTGGGAATGGACCAACGGGGTCTTCGGGCGTACCTGGGCCCAGGCGGACCAGGACCCGGCCGCCGCCTTCGGCAACAAGTTCAAGATCGAAGCCATCCTCGACAACGCGGGCCAGGCCCGGGCCAAGGCCTCCGACGCCAACCATTTCCTTTACCTTGCCAAGGCCAACCAGCTGTTTTTGGCCGGACACGGGCAAAGCTACGCTGCCGGCCTGCAAAAAATTAAAGCCCCGACGTTGATCATTCACTCCGACGAGGACCTGGTCTTCTTTCCGGAGGAGGTCCGCGAAACCGCTGCGTACATCCGGTCCGGCGGAACGCCGGTGGAGATCGTCGAACTGCAGGGCACGCGCGGGCACCTGGACGGCGTCCTGAGCATCGGGCAGGCCGGTCCGCAGATCAAGGCCTTTCTTGCGAAGTAATACCCGGTCGGGGGCGGCGGCGCGGGACGGCGATGCCCCTGACCGGCCCATATGAACGAAAGCGAGCCTCCAATGAAATCAAGGCCTCTGATCGGCGTGGGCGTGATCATCGTGAAAGCGGGCCATTTGCTTCTGCTCGAGCGCCGATCGGTTCACGGGGCGGGCACCTGGTCGACGCCGGGCGGGCACCTCGAATTCGGCGAGTCGCCCGCAGCGTGCGCGATCCGCGAGGTCGAGGAGGAGACCGGTGTCGTTATCAGGAACGTAAGCTTCATGGGCATCACCAATGACATCTTTGCCGAGGCGGCCCGGCACTATGTCACGCTCTGGATGCGGGGCCAATACCGGTCCGGTACGCCCTCCATCCGGGCCCCTTACGAAATGAGCGCGGTGGACTGGTTCAAACTCGACAACCTGCCCCAGCCCCTCTTCCTGTCACTGCAAAATCTCGTGGACGGCAACAGCCACCCTCCATCCGCCTGGAAGGATACCGGCTCCAATCGCTAACCGCCTGTGCTTATTTAATTTTCCGGTTGCAACCGCATGCCCGATGGGGTAGGATCAAACCCATCGACCCACCTTCCGCCGGCCCCGCACCCGTTGCAACGACGATCGCTACACAGGCGCGCTGTATCAAAAGTGTCTCAAGATAGTTTTTTCGGAATTATCAAGCTCCATGATAATTCGATAATAAGCGTGAAAAGCTGCAGTTTTTGATGGTTTCCTCCAACAACCGTAAATGCTGATTTTATGTCACGATTTGTTTTGAAATCGAATAAATGCCGTAGCTTATTTGTCACAGTCACTTGATAAAAGTGTTTCACTTTCAATTTCCCGCCAAAAAGAAGCAACATGATAATATAAATGTTGGCCCTCTGAATGACGAAAATATGAAAATTAATTGGATTTTAGAACGTGAAGTGTTCAGAGACAATCATGATCGTCTTGCTGAAGCTGCCACCAAAGCAGGACATAAAGTGATTTCATGGGATGATTTTTGGTGGGAAAATGGCAAGTATCCTTCTCTTGAAAATGAGCCCGCAATTTTTCACGGGAGCCTTGGGAACGCAAGCAGGATAGCATCTGACCTTTCTTGGATGCCTGGCGTATTTTGTAATACTTTAGCATTTGAATGCCGTGCTTGGTATGAAAGTGCCAAATCATGGCTTCTTCACGAAAAATGGGTATTTAGTACGGTTTCAGAGTTTGTATCAGATCCTGATCGCTGCTTGGCAGAAATTGGCTCGCCAGGATCCTTTTTCGTTCGCCCTGACAGTCCGCTCAAACCCTTTTCAGGACGAGTTATCGAGCGTGATAAACTATCGTTCGAAGCTCTTGATTATGGATTTTACTATGAGGATAAAAACCTTCCTATCGTTATTACGCCGGTACTAGACGTTGGTCCGGAGTGGCGGTTCGTAATTACAGGGCAGGAAGTTATAGCTTCATCTGCATATGAGGTATCAGATCGAACTGAATCAAATTCTGATTGTCCACTTGAGGTTGTTGAATATGCCCAGGAAGTAGCCATGGCCCTTATTCCTCCAGACCCCGTGTATATTCTTGATGTATGCAACGTCGGAGGTGATATAAAGTTGATTGAAATTAATCCATTCAGCGGAGCAGACCTTTATGCCTGTGATCGGCAGGCCATTGTCTCCGCTGTCGAGGAAATATTAATGGTCTGAAGGGCCAACATGTCACTGGTGTGGGACGGCGCGGGTCGCGCCGCCCCAAAGTTTGGGGTTAGATCTTAAAAATCATGGAAGAAAAAGCCCATAAATTGCTGGATTTCTTAAAAGCCATAGAGCCTTTGAAATATGTAACTCGTCATTCATGGTGCTCGAATGGCAGGCAAGAAAGCGTTGCTGAACATTCATGGCGAATGGCTTCCTTGGCATTTTTGCTTGAAGATGAATTTCCTGAATTAGATATGAAAAGAGTCATTGAGATGTGCCTAATACATGATTTTGGCGAAATAGATGGTGACATTCCAGCTTTTAAGAAAACAGAAGATGATGGCGATCATGAATTTGCGCAATTAAAAAAGCTCACTCAAAATCTATCTTCCAGCCTGAGATCTAAAATTATTTCTTTGCATAATGAATTTAATACGTGCGAAACACCGGAGTCAAAACTTGCCAATGCCTTAGATAAGTTAGAGGCAGTAATCCAACATAATGACGCAGATATCTCAACTTGGGATAACATTGAATACGAGCTGAATTTAACATATGGGCAAAACCATACAGATTATCATCCATTTCTGAAAATTTTGAGGCGGTTGGTAAAACAGGCAACCATCAACAAAATTCAATTGGAAATGAGAACAGTGGATTCTAATAAGCCTAATGCAGCCGACGCAAAAAACCGCGCGG
>JASJCV010000183.1 GCA_030065275.1 Desulfobacterales bacterium
CGTAGCAAATTTTATGTCGCCGCTGTCTCCTGTGCCGGCGAGCCTTGATTTGGTCTGGGATTCATCGCCTCGATTCATAAGCCGAGAGGATCGCCATGTTCGATCTCGAATTTGAAAAAATGGGGGGGCTGGTACCGGCCATCGTTCAGGATGACGCCAGCGGCGACGTGCTGATGCTGGCCTATATGAACGCCGAGGCCCTGACGGCCACCCTGGAGAGCGGGGAAGCCACCTTTTTCAGCCGCAGCCGCCAGGAATTATGGATCAAGGGCAAGACGTCCGGTCATGTCCAGCGTGTCCGCTCCGTCCACATCGACTGCGACGGGGACGCCATCCTGGTGCGGGTCGAACAGGTTGGCGGCGCCGCCTGTCACACCGGCTACCGCAGCTGCTTCCACCGGCGCGTCGAAGGCCAGACCCTCATCATTGAAGACGAACCCGTATTCGATCCCAAGGAGGTTTACAAGAAGTAATGTCCACCAATTTGAAACTGGGAATCCCCAAGGGCAGTCTGCAGGATGCCACGATTGCGTTGTTCAAGCGCTCGGGATGGAAAATCAACGTCAACGGCCGAAGTTATTTTCCCGAAATCAACGACCCCACCATCGACTGTGCCATCTGCCGGGCCCAGGAGATGTCGCGTTACGTGGAGAGCGGCACCCTGGATGCCGGATTGACCGGCAAGGACTGGATCGCCGAAAACAGCTCCGACATCCACGTGGTCTGCGACCTGGTCTATTCCAAGGTCAGCGCGCGCCCGGCCCGCTGGGTGCTGGCGGTTCCCTACGATTCGGACATCAAGAGCCTGGAGGATCTGCAGGGACGCAAGATCGCCACCGAGCTGGTGGCCTTCACCCGCCGCTATTTCCAGGAGCGCGGCATCGATGTGGATATCGAATTCTCGTGGGGCGCCACCGAAGCCAAAGTGGTTTCCAAGCTGGCCGACGCCGTCGTCGAGGTCACCGAGACCGAGAGCACCATCAAGGCCCACGGGCTGCGCATCATCCATGAACTGATGCAGACCAATACCCAGTTGATCGTCAACCACGCAGCCTGGCAGGATCGCGAGAAGCGCGCGAAGATCGAACAGATCGCCCTGCTGCTCAAAGGGGCACTCAAGGGCGATAAAATGGTGGGGCTCAAAATGAACGTGCCCCAGGGCCGCCTGGACGCCATCGTGGCCACACTCCCCAGCCTGAACGCGCCGACGGTGGCCCCGCTCTATCAGTCCGACTGGTTTTCGGTGGAAATCGTCGTGGGCGCCGACGTGGTGCGCGATCTGATCCCGAAGCTGCTCGATACCGGCGCCGAGGGCATCATTGAATATCCGCTCAACAAGGTGGTATAAACCGTATACATCCATTAAAGGCATCTTCCGGCACCGGCCGGCCTTCTCGTGTTGACAAAGCCTCGACGTCGCATTGCAACGCGTCGCTTCGCGCCGACGGCCACGCCGTCGGTGAAACAAACACGCGGGCTTTGACCGGAACCCCAATCGACCCTTTTCGGATGTATGCTTGCTATCGCCGGCCACCTTCCTCAGAAAACGGTTGTCGTGCCGGCCGCGCCGCTGAAAATCGGCACCGGCGGGACGACCGTTGAAAGGACCGCGTCATGGTCGCCAAACGCACCGAAGAGATCAGCTCCTTTATCGTGATGGACGTGCTCGAGAAGGCCTGCGAAATGGAGGCCGGCGGGCAGGAGGTCATTCACCTCGAAGTGGGCGAGCCGGATTTCGACACACCAGCCTGCATCAAAGCGGCGGCCTGTGCGGCCATGGATCAGGGGCATACCCACTACTGCCACAGCCTGGGGCTGCCTGAACTGCGGCAGGCCATCAGCGACTACTACCGCCGGATCTACGCCGTCGACGTCGATCCCGATGGCGTTGTGATCACTCCCGGCACCTCACCGGCCATGTTCCTCCTTTTTGCGGCCCTGCTCGAACCCGGTGACGAGGTCATCATCTCGGACCCGCACTACGCCTGCTACCCCAACTTCATCAAATTCGTCCAGGGGCGGGTGGTGACGGTGCCCGTTTACGAGGAAGACGGATTCCAGTACCGCCCGGAGGCCATCCGGGACAAGATCACGGATCGCACCCGGGCCATTTTCGTCAATTCGCCCTCCAACCCCACCGGCAACCTGCTCGCGGCCGATCGGATGCAGGCCATCAGCGCGTTGGGCCCGGCCGTCGTCTCCGACGAAATCTATCACGGGCTGGTCTACGAGGGGCGCGAGCGCAGCGCCCTCGAGTTCACCGACCGGGCTTTCGTGCTCAACGGCTTTTCCAAACTCTTCGCCATGACCGGTTTCCGTCTGGGCTACCTGATCGCGCCGCCCGAATTCATCCGGCCGATTCAGAAAATGGTCCAGAATTTTTTCATTTCCACCAATGCGATGGTGCAGATGGCCGGTATCGCCGCCCTTACGGATCCCGCGGCCGAAGCCGACACCCAGCGCATGAAGCGCATCTACGACGAGCGCCGCCGCTTCATGATCCGCCGGCTGCGGGAGCTTGGCTTCGGCATCACGGTCGAACCCACCGGGGCGTTCTATGTTTTCGCCAATGCCA
Organism: Desulfobacterales bacterium; assembly: GCA_030065275.1. Classification (GTDB taxonomy): domain Bacteria; phylum Desulfobacterota; class Desulfobacteria; order Desulfobacterales; family UBA5852; genus JABZFP01. The sequence goes on from JASJCV010000183.1 coordinate 2,576, forward strand.
AGCATCTATCCAACGACTCCTATCGGCTGGCGTTCGACATTCTCGAAAAGGCCCGCGTGGGGGTCACACCGGGCATCGACTTCGGCGCCAACGCCGAGGGCTACCTGCGTTTTTCCTATGCCAATTCGCTGGACAACATCGCCGAGGGCATGGACCGGCTGGAACGCTATCTCGCCCGGCGGTGCTAACCCCGCGGCGGCATGCCAACGGATGAGGGCCCGGTCATGATGGTCAAATCGTCCGAATTCATCACCAGCGCGGTCAAACCGTCCCAATATCCGCCGGCGGATCTGCCCGAAATCGCCTTTGCCGGGCGCTCCAACGTGGGAAAATCCTCCCTGATCAACAAGCTCGTCAACCGCCGGCGCCTGGTCAAGACCAGCAGCACGCCGGGAAGGACCCAGCTGATCAATTTTTTCCTGATCAACCAGCGCTTTCGCTTCGTGGACCTTCCGGGCTACGGTTACGCCAAGGTGCCGAAGGCGGTGCGGCGCCAGTGGGGGGCCATGATCGAAACCTACCTCACCGGGCGCCCCTGTCTGCGCGGCCTGATCCTGATCGTGGACATCCGGCGCACGCCCGGGAGAGAGGAGGACGATCTGCTCCACTGGCTCGACCACCACGGCATCGCCTGCCGGGTGGTGGCCACCAAAGCCGACAAGCTCTCGCGCAACAAACAGATCCGCCCGCTGCGAAACATCGCGGCCCGCCTCGGCGTCGCGGGCGAAACGCTCGCACTATTTTCGGCCAAGAGCGGGCTGGGCCTGGACACGGTCTGGGACCAGATCGAAGCGATGCTGGACGTCAGGCCATGAGCGCAACCCCCACCCATGATTTCCAGGGGTTCCGCTCGGGCTTCGTCGCCATTCTGGGGGCTCCCAACGCCGGCAAATCGACTTTGCTCAACCGGATGCTGGGGGAGAAAATCGCCATCACCTCCCGCAAACCGCAGACCACACGCAACCGCATCCTCGGGGTGGTCCACCGCCCCAAGGCCCAGCTGGTCTTTATCGATACGCCCGGCGTGCACCGCTCCAGGACGCCGCTCAATATCCGCATCGTCGACACGGCCCTGTCGGCCCTGACCGATGTGGACCTGGTCCTCATTCTGGCCGATGCCGAGCGCCCGGATCCGGCCTCTGAAACTTATCTCCTGCAGCGCCTCGAGGGCGCCGGCAAACCCCTCCTGCTGGCCCTCAACAAGACCGATCTCGTGCCCCGGAACGAGCTTCCGGCCCAGATCCAGGCCTGGTCGACGCGGGCTGCTTTCGAGGCCATCCTGACCATTTCGGCCCTGCGGGGGCTGGAAATCGAAACCCTCCTGGACGCCATGCAGCAACGACTGCCCGAAGGGCCGCCCTTCTTCCCGGAGGACACCCTCACCGACGTGCCCGAGCGGTTCATCGTGGCCGAGCTCGTCCGCGAGAAGGTCTTCCGCCTGACCGGCGAAGAGATCCCCTACGCCTCGGCCGTGACCGTGGAAGCCTTCAAAGAGGCCCCCCGCGGCGGCACGATCCGCATCCACGCGTCGATCCATGTCGAACGCGGCTCGCAGAAGGGGATCATCATCGGCAAGGGCGGGCGAAAGCTAAAGGAGATCGGGCAGGCCGCTCGCGCGGACATCGAAAGGCTGCTCGCCACCAAAGTCTACCTGGAGCTTTTCGTCCGGGTGCAGAAAAACTGGAGCCGGGATACGCGCGCCCTGCGCAAATTCGGTTATTGAGGCATGCTTCTGTCCTTTCACCCCATCATTGAAGGCGACGTCCATCGGCTGTGTGCCGGGCGCGACCCCGGCCCGGAGGATCTGGTGGCCATGCGGGCGGCCACGGCCATCGTTCTGCCGCAGGGATGCCGCGAAACCCTCTACCGCGCGGCCCGCAAGGCCTGCCCCCGGGTGTTCCCCAATTACGACGCGCGGTTCGCCTATCCCGGCAAGACCGGCCAGGTGCGGCTGTTCCGTGAAAAGGGCGTCACGCACCCTGCGTCGCTGCTGTTCGCGGATATGCAGGATTTCAAACGCCGTTACCCATTGCCCGACCGACTGCCCATCGCGCCGCCGCTGGTGGTCAAGCGCGATTGGGGCGGGGAGGGCCAGGGGGTCTATCCGGCCCCGGATAAGCGCGCCTTGCAGCATGCCCTGCAACGGCTCGAAGCCACCGCGAGCGAGCACCAGAGCGGGTTTCTCATCCAGCGCTTTATCCCCACCCGGCCGCGGGTGCTGCGCGTGGTGGTGGTCGGCCGACGGCTCCGGACCTACTGGCGGGTGATGGCCTCGACCGCCGACCCCTTTGCCAAGGCCGGCCTCGCCCTGGGGGGACGGCTGGATTACAACAGCGACCCGCACCTGATGCGGGCGGCCGAATCGGCCGTGGAGCAGCTGTGCCGCGCAACTGGGATCAACCTGGCCGCTTTCGATCTTCTTTTTACCCGGGATGCGGCCATCGCCCCACCGGATCAGCCCATTTTTCTGGAGATCAATTATTTTTTCGGACGTCAGGGCCTGGGGGGATCCGAGGCGTTCTACAGCTTGCTGCACGAAGCGATTCGCGATTGGCAGGCCCCGAACGAATTGAGCGAACCCGCATGAACGACAGCTATCGATTTCATCTCGAGGAAGCCGACCTGCGGCGCGAGCGCCGCAAGGCGCGCGAGCTGCGCCAGAGCCAGTGGTGGAAGCGCAAGTGCGCCCGCGGCATCTGCCATTACTGCGGATGCCGGGTGCCGGCCCGCGAGCTCACCATGGACCACATCGTGCCCGTCGCCCGAGGGGGCAAGTCCACCAAAGGCAACGTGGTGCCGGCCTGCAAGACGTGCAACACCCAAAAGAAGCAGCTCCTGCCCATGGAATGGGAGGACTACCTGGAGCGTCTGCGCCGATCGCACGACTAGCGACCGCCCCGCCCCGCCGACAGGATATTCAGGTGTTCATTCGCGGTATTGCCAAAGCCATGAAACCAAGCTATAGACGGTGATTTATGCCCACAATACCCAGGAGGAGAAAAATGAAATCAAAAGTGATGGTGATGATTTTCGTCCTTATGCTCGCCCTCGGCACAACCCCGGCCGGCGCCAAAGACCTACAGGTCGGCTTTGTCTACGTCTCCCCCGTCGGTGATGCCGGCTGGTCGTACGCCCACGACCAGGGCCGCCTGTTCATCGATAAAATGGAGGGCGTCACCACCGCCTACGTCGAGTCCGTCCCCGAGGGCCCGGACTCCGAGCGCGTCATGCTCAACATGGCCCGTAAAAACTACGATCTCATCTTCGCCACCAGCTTCGGCTACATGGACCCCATGCTCAAAGTCGCCAAGAAGTTCCCCAAGGTCACTTTCATGCACTGCTCCGGTTTTAAAACATCCGAAAACATGGGCAACTATTTCGGTCGCATGTATCAGGCCCGCTACCTTTCCGGCATCGTGGCCGGTGCCATGACCAAGGCCAATACTTTAGGCTACGTGGCCGCCTTTCCGATTCCCGAGGTGATCCGCGGCATCAACGCCTTTACGCTGGGCGCCCAGTCGGTCAACCCCGACGTCCAGGTACGGGTGGTCTGGACCAAGACCTGGTACGATCCGGCCACCGAGAAGGAAGCCGCCAAGAGCCTTCTGGACGTGGGCGCCGACGTCATCGCCCAGCATCAGGATTCCCCGGGGCCCCAGGAAGCCGCCCAGGAAAAGGGCGTCTACTCCATCGGCTACAACACCGACATGTCGGCCTTCGCCCCCAAGGCCCACCTGTGCGCCCCCATCTGGAACTGGGGCCCCTTCTACGCCCAGATGGTGGAGGCCGTGCGCGCGGGCAAGTGGGAGTCCAAGGCCTACTGGTATGGGCTCGAGAACGGTATCGTGGATCTGAGCCCGATGAGCGACAAGGTGCCCGCCGACATCCAGTCCAAGGTCATGGCGGAGAAAAAGGCCATCAAGGCGGGGGCCCAAAAGGTTTTCACCGGCCCGATCAAAGACCAGGCCGGGCAGGTTAAAATCGCCGCCGGCCAATCGGGATCCGACGAGGAACTGCTGGGGATGAACTGGTTCGTTCAGGGCGTCATCGGCACGACCCAGTAACTACGGTCATGAAAACAACCGGCATCGGACGGCGCAGCGGTGCCGTCCGGTTCCCGGTGCGTGCGGCAGACATGCTGCCGAAGGGCCTTCCAGGTGAGGGCCCGCGGGCCGCGGGACACCGCCCCGAGGACTTTGAACCCCGTCCCGTCGAACGCTCCGCACCACCCAACGCTTCCGGCCCGACGGCTGGTGAATGCGACGCGCCATGCTTTCGATTCGCGCCTATAAAAGACAGGAGCCGCTGCGCTGGAGCTCCTGTCTTGTTTTTTTTGGGGCGGTCGCCCTCTCGTTGACCGCCAGCGCCCTGCTGCTGAAACTGCACGGCAAACCGGCCCTCGGCGGCATCGGCATTCTTTTCGGGGGGGCGTTTGGATCCCTGTGGGCCATCGAAGACTGCCTCATCAAGGCCGTACCCATTTTCCTGTGCTCGCTGGGGGTGGCCATCGCTTTTCGGCTGCAGATCTGGAATATCGGGGCCGAGGGACAGTTTGCGCTGGGGGCCATCGGCGCCACCTGGGCCGCGCTGTCTTTTCCCGGGTTGCCCTGGTACGCGCTCCTGCCGGCCATGGCGGGGGCGGCCTTCGTCCTGGGCGGCCTCTGGGGGCTGATTCCGGCCCTGCTCAAGCTCCATATGCGGGCCAACGAAATCATCGTCACCCTGATGATGAATTACATCGCGATCCTGCTGCTGGACTACCTGGTCTACGGCCGCTGGAAAGACCCGCTCAGCTTCGGCTTTCCGATGACGCCCGAATTCACGCCGGCCGCCATCGTGGGCAAGATCGGATCGACCAACCTGAACTGGGGACTGGCGGTCTGCCTGGTGACCGCCGTGTTGATCTGGGTCTTCTTCGGATTCACCCGTCTGGGGTTCGAATTTCGCGCGGCCGGCGAAAACGTCCGCGCCTCGCGCTATGCCGGCCTGCCCTACCCGCGGCTGGTCTGTCTGGCCATGATCTTGAGCGGGGCCCTGGCCGGCTGGGCCGGTTTCATGGAGGCCTCGGCCACCATCAACCGGCTGCAGCCCAGCATCATGGTGGGCTACGGGTACACGGCCATCGTCGTGGCCTGGCTGGCGCGGCTGAACCCGCTGACCATCGGCGTCGCCTCCTTTCTGCTGGCGGCACTGCGGGTAGGGGTCGAAAACCTCCAGCTCGACCTTCAGGTGCCGGCGGCGTTCGGGGGCATCATGGAAGGCATGATCCTGCTCACCGTTCTGGCCGGCAGCTTTTTTATGGAATACGGCCTGCGGTTCCGGAGGACATCATGACCGCCGAGTTGATCGTCCCGCTGCTGGCGGCGGCCATCCAGTCAGGGACCCCCATTCTCTACGCCACCTTGGGAGAAATCCTGACCGAAAAAAGCGGCGTTCTCAACCTGGGCGTCGAGGGCATCATGATCGTGGGCGCACTGGCGGCCTTCGTCGTCGCCAAGTTAAGCGGCAACCCCGCTCTGGCTTTTGCCTTGGCCGGGACCGCGGGGATGATCCTCGCGGCCGGGCATGGCGTGGTCTGCCTCTGGTTTCTCGGCAACCAGGTCGTCTCCGGACTGGCCTTGACCATCTTCGGATTGGGGCTCGCAGACTATCTGGGCACCCCGCTGATCGGTCAAACCGCGCCGGGTTTCGATAAGCTGCCCCTGCCCGGACTGGCCCAGCTACCCGTCTTGGGTCCGGTCTTTTTCCAGCAGGACCTGCTGGTCTATCTGGCCGTCTTGGTCGCCCCGCTGCTCTGGCTCTTTTTGAACAAAACCCGCTGGGGGCTCAACCTGCGGGCCGTGGGCGAATATCCGGACGCCGCCGCAGCGGCCGGCGTCAGCGTCCTGCGCTACCGCTGGGCAGGGGTCCTGGGCGGAGGGTTTCTGGTGGGGCTGGGCGGCGCCTATCTGTCGCTGGCCTACACCCACCTGTGGACCAGCGGACTGACGGCCGGACGGGGCTGGATTGCCGTGGCCCTCGTTATTTTCGCCTTCTGGCGCCCCGGCCGCGCGCTTTTCGGGGCCTACCTGTTCGGCGGTGTCATGGCCTTTCAGCTGCGCCTGCAGGCGACCGGCACGCATCTGCCCTCCTCGCTGCTCTTGATGCTGCCCTATGCCCTCACTGTCATCGTGCTGGTCCTCGCCTCCTGGAAGGGCCGCCAGGCCAATGCGCCGGCGGCGCTCGGCATCAACTATGAACCCCAAGACTGAATCGAAACGAGGTGCGCCCATGGCCGAATCCCCGCACTACCGTAAAACCTATCCCATTTCCTGGGATCAGCTCCATCGGGACAGCAAAGCCCTGTCCTGGCGACTATTGGATCACGATTATTTCAAAGGCATCGTGGCGGTCACCCGCGGGGGGCTCGTGCCTGCCGCCATCATCGCCCGCGAACTCGACATCCGGCTGGTCGATACCGTCTGCGTCTTCAGCTACAATTGGCAGGACCAGCGCGGCGAGATCGAAATCCTCAAGTCGATCGATCACGACGGCGCGGGCTGGCTGATCATCGACGATCTGGTCGATACCGGCCGGACGGCCGAATCCGTGCGCCAAATGCTGCCCAAGGCCCATTTTGCCACGGTCTACGCCAAGCCGGCCGGCCGTCCCCTGGTGGACACGTTCGTCACGGAGGTCAGCCAGGATACCTGGATTCTGTTCCCCTGGGATTCGGAGGTCCAGTTCGTGCAGCCCATCATCGGCATGAAGCAAGGACCCGCATGACCGTGGACCCCCCGCTGATACAGCTCGAGGGCGTCAGCAAGCGCTTCGGCCCCGTTAAGGCCAATCAGGACATCACCCTGACCTTCCGGGCCGGCCGGATCAAGTCCCTGCTGGGGGAGAACGGCGCCGGGAAGAGCACCCTCATGAGCGTCCTGGCCGGGCGGCTTCAGCCGGACAGCGGCCGCATCCTGGTGGATGGGCGCCGGCAGCACTTCCGTTCGGCCCAAGACGCCCTCGCCGCCGGCATCGGCATGGTCTACCAGCACTTCATGCTGGTGGAAGCCATGACGGTGACCGAGAACATCTTCCTGGGCTACCCCGGACCGCTGCTGATCAATCCCGCCCGGATGGAGGCGCGCGTGGCCGCGCTGGCCCGGCAGGTGAGCCTCACCATCGACCCCCGGGCCAAGGTGGCGGATCTCTCGATGGGCGAGAAGCAGCGTGTGGAGATCCTCAAGCTTCTGTTCCGTCAGAACCGTATCCTGATTTTCGACGAACCCACCGCCGTGCTGACGCCTCAGGAATCCGAACAGCTCTTCGAAGCCTTGCGTCAGCTGGCCGCCCAGGGGAAGGCCATCGTCTTCATCAGCCACAAACTCGATGAAGTCATGGCGCTCTCGGATGAAATCGCCGTTTTGCACAAGGGGGCGGTCGTGGCCGATATGGCCGCGGACCGCGTTCAGTCCAAGGCCGAACTGGCCCAGCTGATGGTCGGTCGCGAGGTCATTCTGCAAGTGGAGCGCGACCATCTGGATACCCGCCAGCGGGTGCTGAACATCCAGGGGCTGGCGGACGACGACTTGACGGACATCCGTCTGGAGCTCCGGCAGGGGGAGATACTGGGACTCGTGGGCGTGGCCGGCAACGGCCAGAAACCGCTCGTCGAAACGATCTGCGGACTCAAGCGTCCCGTGCAAGGCTCCGTGCGCATCATGGGGCAGGACTGGTCCGCCTTTTTCCAGCGCCGGCGCTGGGACGGCAACCTGGCCTATATTCCTGAGGACCGTCAGAGCCTGGCCACC
>JASJCV010000184.1 GCA_030065275.1 Desulfobacterales bacterium
ACGTCCCTATCTGTGTGACGCCAATCGCATCGTCTTTAGCGATTTCCCGGGCACCCAGGCGACCAGCGTCGTCGCTTCGCTGAGGCTTTTTTGCGGTTTGGTGGCGCGTCAGCACACGGCCCTGCGGGTGGATCCACCCACCGCCGGCTTTCTCGAGGGCCGCCCGCCTGCCATCCTGGAGATCGATCCCGTTCGCCATGCGACCATACTGGGAAAAGGCCTGGTCCGCATGTCAGCCGATCCTGTGGGGTAGGACCGGGTCAAGCGACCGTTCAGCGCCAGCCCCCGAAGGATCGGGGCACATCGGCCTTACCGCGGTCGATCGGCGGCGGCTTTGACGGTCTCGACAATGGCTTTCAGGGCATCCGGATAGACCCAGGAGGCGATCGTACACCCGTTGGCTAGCATAAACCGGCGATCGCCGCCGGCGGCAAGCCCCTCCCCGACGTGCTTGCGCAGGAACTGCCGTGATCGGCGGGCCACAAGGGTCTGGTCGATCCCGCCCATCAGACAGGCGCTGGTTCGTGCGCGCACGGCGGCCAAATCGGGACCTTGGGGACCGCGATCCCACCAATTGAGGATCGGCACCGGCAGATCCAGAACCTCGTCGAAAAAAAGATCGTCGCCGTGAATATGGGCGATATTCATGGCCCCCTCCCCGGCAATCGCTTCCAGAAGTCTGGCGGCATGCGGTTTGACGAACGCGAGGAAATCTTCACGTGACAGGATTTCGGCGCCGGCGGCTATCGATAGGAAAATTCCCGCGGCGCCCCTGCGGAACGACTCCCGGCAATAAGCGATGAGATTGGCCGTGACCACTTCCAACGCGCTCGTCAGGGCCTCCGGGTAATCCCGCATCAGTGATTCCATCTGTTCGCCCGCCAGCCCGCGCCGCAGGCTCTGCCAGGGATCGAATACGGTATCGACGAAATATGCGCGTCCGTCCAGCACGGCCTGAATCGTCTCGAGCGCACGCAGCTGCTCCCGCCAGGCGGTGTTCGACGGATCGAATGGATGAAATCGGCGCAGGTCCTCCGGCCCGCGGACCGTATCCACGCCTTCCGGGGCCGGATAGAAATAGTCATTCATTACCTTCAAGAAATCGAAGTCGTAATGTTCAAAAAAATCAAGGCTGGCCCGCGCAAAGCCAATACCACTGGCGTGCTGAAGGCCGAAGTGGTACCAGAGCGAAACCGGCGGGCGGTCCGGCGCATGTCCTGCCAGTACGACGTCGATACGGTCGATCTTGTTCATGGCGGCCTGTCTTGTCGATGTGTGTGTTAATGGAAAAATGACGTCGCGGACGCTCGCCTGATGCGGTATCAGGTACGCGCGACAATCTTGACGACGACCAGGGTGATGTCATCCTCGGGTTTGAGGCCACCCGTGAAGTCGTACAGGGCCGTGCGTGCGGTATGGACAATTTCTTCCGCGCTCATGCCGGCCGCGTCGCGGATCAGCGCTTTGAAACGTTCCTTGCCGAACATCTCGCCCTGCTCGTTGCGCGACTCCCAGACCCCGTCCGTCCCGACAGTAATGATCGAACCGGGAGGCAAGTCGTTCGTATGCCCGACGTCAATGGACCAATCATCGCTGATTCCCAAAGGCAGTCCTTCACCGCCCAGTTCCTCGAAGCGATCGGCTTCCGGATGATAGACGAGGGCGGGGTCGTGTCCGGCCCGGACCCATCGCAGTTCACGCCGGCGGCGGTCCACCTGAAGCGCAAAAAGGGTCATAAACCGGTCGGTTGTGCTGAAATCGTCAAGCAGGGACCGGTTGAGGTCGTTGACGATGTCGTCCAGATTTCCCGGTGCGGTGAAGCGGTCGCGCATGGCCGTGCGGGCCGTCGCCATCAACAGCGCCGAGTCAACGCCGTGGCCGGCAATATCGGCCACGGTCACGGCCAGCAGGTCATCGCCGGGTTCGCTGCCCCGCGGCTGTTTGAGGTAATCGAAGTAATCCCCGCCGATTTCTTCGCAGGGAATGCTGATGCCGGCGATGTCCAGGCCGGCAATCTGCGGCGGACGCTTGGGCAGCAGGCTTTTCTGTACCTCGCCGGCCAGGAGCAGTGAGCGCTTCTGTTCGGTGAGGTCGGTGACGAAGGCCACGTGGCCAAGCTGGTGTCCATCCTCGTCGAACAGCGTGTTGCCGTGAATGAGGACGGGCACGTGCCGACCGTCCTTGGCGACATAGGTCCCTTCGAACACACGGTATTTAGCGCCCAGGAGTTTCTCGCGGTTGGTCCGGAGAAAGCGCTTGAACTCCTCGGTGGCAAGGGAAAACGGCTGTTTGCCGATCAATTCACTGCGTTCATAGCCCAACATTCGGCAATAAGCATCGTTCACCTCGATAATCTGCAGCTTGTCATCCATCATCACAAAGCCCTCGGCCGCCGTTTCGAGAATGCGGCGGAACTTGGCCTCGCTGCGGCTGAGTTCCTCCTCGGCCAATTTACGTTCGGTGATGTCGACGACAATACCCTGGTAATGGGTGATCTTCCCGTCGGCATCGCGTTCGGTCGTCGTGGTGTCCTCGACCCAGCGGACTTGTCCATCACGCGTAATGATGCGGTAGAGCTGCGTATAGTCACCGATGTCCCGGGCGGCATAGGACTCGATCTCCTGCCCGAGGCGCTCGTGATCTTCAGGGTGAACAATGTCTCCGAAACTGATTCTCTCCTGGAGGAAATCCTCGGCAGTGTAGCCGGTCAAGGCAATGTTTTCGGATACATAAACCAATTTGGTATCTGGCGCCGGCAGCCGCCTGAAAAGGACGACAGGGCTTTTCTCGACAATCTTCATCGCCATCCGCAGGCGTTCGCGTACTGCTTTCGCGCTGGTGAGATCAGCGAGGTCGTGATCGTTCATCGTGCAAGTTCCATTTGTTGTTGTTTGTAATATCTCAAATTTAGTCAGCGCAGGTGGGTATGACAAGCTGGACGAGGACGGTGAAATTCCCGCCGGGGTGGTGGCCGGTGTCGCGATGGTTGGGTATTTCGTGTTGAATTCATTATGAAAACCAACTTGCAAGGGGCTTTATTTCGGGATATGAAGTATCTAGCAAGCCGCAGGCGGGTCCGGAATATCAATCGTCCGACACAATCGGTCGGCATCAGCAACGGACTGGGATGGCCGACGGGCCGGGCGTTTGAAATCGGGCTGTTCCTTAAATCGGGCGCACACCGCGCGAGCTGGGGAGGGCCAGACGTATGCGAATCACCATCCAGGCGTACATGTTAGCTTTGATCTGCTCTCTGGGGTTTACATTAATGATCGTCCCCGCGCTTCAGGCGCAGGATCCGGCCGATGATCTCTTGAAGGCCGCCACCCAGGGCAATCTTGAAAATCTGCGGGGGCTTCTCAATGGCGGTGTGGACGTCAATGCTCAAAACGGCTCCGGGTGGACCGCCTTGATGAAAGCTTCGCTGGAAGGCCGCAGCAATATTGCCCAGGAACTGTTGAAACGCGGAGCCGATGTCAACATCAAGGAGCGTGCCGGATGGACGGCGCTGATGCAGGCGGCGCAGTTTGGCCATCTGAAAATCGTCAAGATGCTGGCCGCCAAAGGCGCACGCCTGGACGACCAAAGCGTCAACGGTTCCACCGGCCTCATGTTCGCTGCTCTAAACGGCCACGACCAGGTCGTTGCCTTCCTCCTGAGCCGAAATGCCAAATTGAATCTTCAGGATCGCCTCGGGCGCAGCGCCCTGATTCTGGCGGCTTCCGAAGGCCATGCCGTCATCGTCAAACAGCTATTGGCCAAAGGCGCCAAGGCTTCACTGACCAATAAATCCGGTCGAACCGCACTAGACGTCGCCGCCGCCGAGGGGTATGATCAGGTGGTCGGCATTCTCAAAGACAATTGACGCGGGATCGTCAACCGAAACGATTTCCCGTCGACTGTCCTGCCCTTCGACGCCGCTAGCTTGGCTTGCCCCATCGATTCGAATCATCCGCACCCTGCAATCGTTGCCTTGGCCGGCAATGGCAGCACTGTTCTGATCGCTTGCCGTGGCGGCCGGGTGTATCGATTCAACCATCCCTATTCCCAAAAGTTACCGTCAACGGCCCGGCGCCAACCACGACCGCACGCCGCCATGGGCGATACCGCTGGTGTTGCTGAAGGTGTGTTGACAAATCGATATCGGGCCGTATCGTTGTCTAAATTTTTTTAGACAAAATAACCAGACGGAGGGTAAAATGAGTAATTCGATTGATACGCACTACAATGACGGCATGGCTGCTTTCGTAAGCCAGGATTATGGCACCTGCATCGACCATCTTTCTGAAGTTATACGGCTGGACGATACCCACAAACTGGCCTTGGTCTCACGGGGCGCCGCATTCATGCGCACCGGCAACTTCAAGACGGCGATCGCCGATTTCGACCGGGTCGTCGACATGGATCCGGACTACGCCCGCGCCTATCATCTGCGCGGTTTGGCTCGCGAGGTCGAAGGCGATGACGATGGCGCACTTGACGATTTCAACCGGGCCATCGACCTGAAACCGGATTACGGGGCGGCCTATCACAGTCGGGCCACCCTCCACACCAAAACGGGACGGACAGACGATGCCACCGAGGACATTCGAATGGTGACGCAACTAACCCAGCAGAACATTGAAACGTTTGCCAATGAGAATAACGTCTGGCGTTCTCAGCAAATGCACCTCGAATCCATTTTTGAAACAGAACTGAACCGATGAGTTTTTGGGGACGGAAAGGGGCGACTACACTATGGATGATACAGTTTTTCTTAACATGGTTAAAACAACGGTTGAAAACCATGGTTGTACCATTGTAGATGTGGATCTGGAAAACCATGTACTTAATCTGGACGGACCCGACGAGGCGGTGGAAGCCTGTGCGCTGGCCATCGCCAATCTTGTGGACGGCATGCCGCGACCATCATAAAAGCTGAGGTGTGTCGCATGGAGGTTGTTTTTCGTGTCGACAACTGTAGTCTATCCTATTGGCTACGTCAGTCTCACAACCGGTTTATCGGCCCATGTTCTCAGGGCATGGGAGAGGCGCTACGGCGCCGTGCAGCCTGGCCGGTCATCCAGCGGGCGACGCCTGTATTCACAGGAGGATATAGATCGTCTCGCGCGGCTCAAAAAAGCCATAGCGAATGGTCACAGCATATCTCAGATAGCAGACCTTGACGATGCGGAACTCGCTGGTTTGGCCGGCTCTTTAGCCAAACCTCGCAAACAATCGATTGGTGTCGCTTCGGAAGCACCTGTGACCGATTTGGTTGATGAGTGCTTAGAAGCCGTTACCAGCCTGGACAATGAAGCGCTTCTCGCCGTGTTGACCCGAGCCGAGCTTCATCACAACCGCAAGTCCGTCATCGAAAATATCATCGTACCCTTCATGGCCGAGATCGGTCGTCTTTGGCGCCAAGGTCAATTCAGAATTGCACACGAACATTTGGCTTCCGCTACAGTTGGGGCAAGCTTGTCCGGTATGCTGATGCGCAACACCGATCCCATGTCACGGGCCCCGCGCATATTGATCGCTGCGCCCGCCGGGCAATATTGCCGGTTAGGAGCGCTCGCGGTAGCCGTTATCGCTCAGGATTGTGGATGGCGTCCCATTATGATGGGTGCCGACCTTCCAATGGAGGAAATCGCGTCCGCCGGCTTGAAGACAGATCCTCAGATGATTGCCCTGAGTCTGTCTTGCCGCCTCGACAACCCCAGCGTCGACAGTGACCTGCAACGATTCGGCCAACTGCACGCCAACCGGTGTCCTTTCGTCGTGGGCGGCGCGGCAAGTAGCGCCTACGGAGACAGCATCAAAGCCGCCGGCGGAAAACTTTGTGTCTCGTCTGACGAACTGGTCGAGCGTTTCCTTTGACAAACGCCTCCCGGCTAATGACAAAACAGTACCAACGCCTTGCCAAAGATTGCAAGCCATGCAAAAAATCCTCGTTACCGGTGCATGTGGCTTCATCGGCATCGAGGTCTCCCGCCAACTCGCAGAGGCGGGGTTATCCCCGCGCCTGATGGTGCGCCGCACCGCACGCCGCCAGTTCCTGAAAGACATCCAGGCGGAAACCGTCCAGGCCGATCTCGTCATCCCGCATAGCCTGAAGATGGCGCTGCAGGGTGTCGACACGGTCATTCATCTGGGGGCCCGGGCGGCCTTCGAAAACTACCGTGCGCTCTATCCATCCATCGTCGAGGGTTCTGCCAACCTCATGCAAGCCGGCATCGAAGCCGGGGTTCGTCATTTCGTCTTCGCCGGCACCCTGCTGGCCTATCCTGGCGGTCCGTCGCCCGTGAACCAGGCAACACCTGCCGCTCCGCAATCCGCCTACGGCCAGGCCAAGCACCACGCCGAAATTCGACTCGAGCAGATGGCCCGGCGCGCCGATGTGCGCTTTGTTTCCTTGCGTCTGCCGCATGTTTACGGAGCCTACAGCCTGATTTTCGACCAGATACGCCGGGGCCGTATCCTTTTCCCCGGACGCGGCACCAATCATTTCGCCCACCTGCATGTCCATGACGCCGCACGGGCGCTTATCCAAGCCGCTTGTTCAGACCTTGAAGGCATCCATGTCATCGGCGACAACCAACCCTGTTCATGGAATACATTTTTTCAGACTGCACGTGACTGTTATCCACGGTTGCGGATCCTTCATCTGCCGCAATCGCTAGCAATCCTGGGGGCCTGCCTGGTAGAGAGGGGACTTAAAGCCTTTGGTCGCCCCACCCCGTGGCCCTGCCGGGCCGTCGGCATTTGGAATCTCAACCTGCCGGTCGTTTCCGGCACGGTGAAATCTGTCCTGGGGATGGACCTGGTCTACCCTTGTATCGGCGATGGGCTGCCCGACGCATTCAGGGAGGCCATGCCGATGTTTTGGCGCCCTTCGAACCTGGATGTGATCTAGGGGGATAGCCCCGGTCGCCCGACGAATGCTTGCCGCCCCGCCGAACGTGCTTTAAAATTTGTCATCACGTCAAGGCCGGTCAATACGCTTCAGACCGGGCTTCGGCCCACCGAATCCAACCAACTAAGACACGACTGCATTGTCGAAAGGTGAATCGCATGACTTCACGAGCTCAACAGCTGGCCAGGAAAATCGAGGCATTCAATCGCGACATGCTCGCCTGTGTGCGCGAATGCACGGATGCCGACTGGGTTAAAAACTGCGAAGCCGAAGATTGGACTGTTGGCGTCGTTGCCCGTCATGTGGGCGAGGGGCATTATCGCGTCGGCGACCTGGCACGAATGATAATCAACGGCGAAGCCCTTCCCGAGTGGACCATGGAGGAAATCGTCCAAATGGGCAACGATCATGCCCGCAAGCATGCCGACTGCTCCAAAGAAGAAGTCCTTTCCATCCTCGAAGAAAATGGACGCGCCCTGGCGGAATATGTCGCCGCACTCTCGGAAGACGATCTCGATGCCCGTGGAAATTTGGCCCTGCTTGGTGGAGACATTTCCACCCAACAGATACTGGAGATGCTCATCCTGCATTCGGGCGGTGACCACCTCAAAAGCATGCGCACCACGCTGGCGGGCTGAACCCGATCGGCCTAACCAGGTTCGCCCGTCGGCCGCATGGCTGAAACCATGGAAGATAGTAATCCAATGCTTATCAACCTTTGGAAGAAGGGTCGGTCGGACGGGCAAAGCCATTTTTCCAACCTGGGGCGCGGTCTTCCGCGGCCGGGGTGAATCCCGCCAATAATTTACTTGACAAACCGATGATACCCCTTTTATTTTGGGCATATTCTCATATTTTCGGCTGCCCGTCTGGCAATTACACTGATCATTAGCCCGGGAGGAGCAAGCAACAGGCGAGCGCTGAACCCCCGACGCTGCAGGCGTTGGGGTCGGGTTGATCGCTGGGCGAGGGTCAATGGAAAAAACGCGGTCAACAGCCGACACGAAGCCACCCAAGGGAAAGCGCCATGCCTCGCATCCTTGTGGTCACCAATAAGCGCCAAACACTGGAAACACTGGGGCGTGCACTGAATATCGAAGCCAGCGTCGCACTGGAGTGGGCCCATGAACGCACCGCCGCACTGAAACGGATCCGGACCTGGCGCCCTGACCTGGTGGTGGTTGACGAATATGTGGGCTACCTGACCAATTTCGAATTCATCCGACAAATCGTGGCGATCGACGCCCTGATTCGCACGGCGGCTGTCAGCCGGCTTCCGCGCGAAACGTTCAATGATATTGTTGAAGGTTTGGGGAACGTGGCCCAGCTTCCCCCTGGCGCCGGCATTCTGGAGGCCGAACGCCTGCTGGCGCTTCTGGAGACGGTGGACCCCACCGCCGGGAGTTGACATCGGGCTGAGCACGCCACCAACGTGCACGAATTTTGATTCGAGCTGGAATTGAAGCCCGCGGCCGGCACCGTGTGGCCCTTCGACGATTCCCGGATCGCTCCAATCAAGGCAACCCCGGAGGGACACGAACGGCATCCATGGTGTGCGGTGATGCTCCTGCGGTGCCCTCAGCCTCAGGTGCGCATAGCGCATTTTCCCGAAAACCGAACGCCACCAGCCAGGTCTCGATCCGGTTGATCGTCGGCCGTGCATGACCTTTGGCCATCCTGGCGCAGCGCCCCGCGAGTTTCAGAAGGCCCCCCTTGCCCTTGGATGATCAATGATTCCAGAACCAGCTCCCCTCGCAGCGTAACATCAGCGTCGCGTCACATCTTTTGCGCCAGCCGCAGGGCGCCGCCGGCGCCAGCATGTTGAAAATGCGGCGAACCGACGGTCACAGGCGTCCAGGGGGAGAAAGAAGAATCGCGCTTCAGGGATCATCCTTACCACGGCGATCTTCCAAGATCGCATCGGACGCCGGATCCACCCGAGGGGCGAAATTCGTGCACCAGGCACACAACAGGGTCAAGCCCAGCAGCACGGCGGATGCCAGGAAGACGAGGCGATAGGCATCCGCCCCCAGCCCGGCGGTACGGTCCAGAAAAAATCCGCTGGCCAGCGGCAGACCGGCCACGAGCGGCAGGGTCAAGACCGGCGCCACCGCGAAGTAAGGCGTTGCATCCGTAAGGCCCGAGAGTTTTTTGACCGCCGGTGCGAAGACAATCATGCGCGTGCCCCGGGAAGCCCCCAGCAGGAAACTGGCCAGGTAGAAACTGGCGGGGGCGTTCCACAGGCCCAATAGCAGGACGGCGCCGATCGCCCCGATCTTGGAGACCATGGTCTTGTGCCGGAGGCTCAGCCAGCCCAGGCTTCCCAGAACGATGTTGGCCCCGATGGCGCCGGCATAAATCAGACCCACGAAAAGACCGGCCGCCATCGCCGGTGCGATGCCGCCAAACTCGGTGGCGTAGGCGGCGTAAAAGGAAATTACCGTGACCACGATGGGCAGTTCCAGATCGCTGCCGAGAAAAATGAGAAAATTACGGTTGCGCTGCATGTGGGCGATGGTGGTGCGTAGGAAAATCCCAAAGGGGGGCCGCCCATCCGGGTGGCGCGCCGGATCGGCCGTCTCGCGGGTGAAGAGAAAAAAAAGCGACCCCAGGGAGAAAAGGCCGCCAACGGCCATAAATACGAAGGCCGCCGCCTCGATCTCGAAGGCATGACGCTCCACCACTTGGAGAATCACCAAACTGCTGATGAGCTTGGCAGAATTCTGGGCGATCATCATCGTGGCCAGACCGGGCACCGATTGTTCCTCGGTGAATAGCTTGACCAGATAGTTCAGCCAGACCGGCAGGCTCATACCGATGCACACCGAAAAAACCGCATAACATCCGAAAAAGACCAGCAACACATGCGGACCGTGTCCCAGTCCCATCAGCAGGATGCCGAAAATCAACAGGGAAAAACCGGACACCAGGTGTAGCAGGATGACCGCCCGGCGCTTGAAGGCCGCCCCTTCGGTCATATAGCTGGCCAGTAGGGCGAAGAACGAAATCCCGATAAAAAAAAGGACGGGGATCATCCCCAGCGCGAGTCCGCCACCGCCCAGGCTTCTGACGAACAGCTGCAGGAAGGTCGACTCGACCACCACCGGAAGCCCGAGGCCCCATATGAATTCGACCGCTGAAATCCCGAAGACATTCTGGCGGTAATAGTGATGCTGTAGATTCTGGTCCATTGGATATATTCCGTTGACCGCGCGAAACCCTTGCCGGACTGGCAGAGGTGTTGCTTTCTAATGGGATTGTTTTCAGGTGTCAATGCGCAGTTGGGCCTTACCGGGGGTGAGAAAACCAAGTGCCTGAAATTGCGAAACTCAGGTTTGGGATGTTTTGTGTTGATTTACGTGTGGGTGATTTCAGGGCATTTTTCAAAGAATGTTTGATGAGGATAAAGGCGGAAGGATCGTGGTGTATGGGGTTGACTAAATTGGAGG
>JASJCV010000185.1 GCA_030065275.1 Desulfobacterales bacterium
TTCAACGACATCCTGCGCAAGGAAAAACCCGCGCAGTTGATCGAGCGCTTGAAAACCAAGGTCGCCGAGCAGGAAGCCGCCGGTCGATGTTAGTTTTCTGTCGTGGCCAGTTGCCGCAATCCGCACCCGCTCCATCATCATAGGTCAGATGACCAGCCTCGCGAAGTGTTTTAATCCCGCCTCAATGGGGAAAAGATTTTTTCAGGGCCTCGCCCCGTTCAAGCGCTCCAGGGCCAGCATCAGCGCCTGGGTGCCGGCCTGGGCGCCTCCGTTGGCGGCCACGGCCAGGTAAAGCTGATGAACCAGCGCCAGCCCCGGCAGACATAACTGCATTCGTCCGGCTTCGGCCAGGGCGATGCCCATGTCTTTGATAAAGTGGGCCACGAAAAAGCCGGGATCGAAGTCGCGCTTGAGGATGCGCGGGGCCAGGTTGTCGAGCGACCAGCAGCCGGCGGCCCCGCCGGCAATGCTTTGCAGCATGGTATCGAGATCCAGGCCGGCCCGGTGGCCGTAAAGCAGTGATTCGCAAACCCCGATCATGGTGCCGGCAATGACGATCTGGTTGCACATCTTGGTGTGCTGCCCGGAGCCGGCCGGTCCCTGGTGAACGATCTGCCGCCCCATGATTTCGAAGTAGGGCATCAAAGCCTCGACAGCCGCGTTCTCGCCGCCCACCATGATGGACAGACGGGCTTTGCGTGCGCCGATATCGCCGCCGGAAACCGGTGCGTCCACGGTGGAAACGCCGACGGATTTGGCCTGATCGTGGATTTCGACGGCCAGGCTGGGTTCGGTGGTGGTCATATCGGCCAGGAATTGTCCGGCGCGGCCGCCTTCGATCAGTCCTTGCGGGCCGAGGTAGACCTCGCGCACGTCCTGCGGGAACCCCACCATCGTGAACACGATGTCGGCCGCGCGGGCCACGTCGGCGGGGCAGGCCGCCCAATCGGCGCCCTTATCCAGCAATGGCTGGGCCTTGGGGCGTGAGCGCGTGTGGACGATGGCGTGGTGGCCTGCATCCATAAGGTGCTGGCACATCCAGCGCCCCATGACGCCGGTGCCGACCCAACCGATGCGGGTTTTCTGCTCATGATCTGCCCCCATGGTTTGGCTCCTTTCGATGAAAGATGATGATACCGGCCCTGCTGCGCTAGCGTTGCGCCGGGCGGCGGTTCGCGGACGACAGCATAGCTTCTCCCCGGAGGCTTTGCAAGCACGCGCGGAGGGCGGAAGGCTCGGCCGCCCATCCTCCCCGGAACCGATGCCCGTATGATGAAACGGCTTGAAACCGGATGTGATTTTATCTAAGATGACGGCCGCTTTGACGGGGTGTTCCGGGCGAGGGCCAGGTGTCCCGATCAGCGGGTTCGCCATCGTGGGGGACAAGGAGGGCAAAGGTAATAATGAGGGTCTTGGTGAGTGACAATCTGGGTCAGGTGGGCATTGAGATGCTGGAAGCGGAGGATGGCATTGAAGTCGATGTGCGCACCGGCCTCGCGCCGGCCGAACTGGCGGCGATCATCGAAGGCTATGACGGCCTGATCATCCGCAGCGCCACTAGCGTTACGGAAGATCTCCTGGCCATTGCCCCCCGCTTGAAGGTGGTGGGCCGGGCCGGCATCGGGTTGGACAATGTCGATATTCCGGCGGCCACCCGCCACGGCGTCGTGGTCATGAACACGCCGGACGGCAATGTCATCACCACTGCGGAACATGCCATTGCCATGCTGATGGCCCTGGCCCGCAATGTTCCCCAGGGAACGGCTTCCCTGCGCGCGGGTCGCTGGGACAAGAAACTTCTCCAGGGGCAGGAAATCTGCGGCAAGACCTTAGGGGTCATCGGTTTCGGCAAGATCGGCTCAATCGTGGCCGACCGAGCGCGGGGACTGCGCCTGAAGGTATTGGTCCACGATCCCCATGTCACCCCGGAGCGTATCGCTGCGGCCGGTTTCGAGGCGGTGGGGCTCGAGGGGCTCTATCACCGCTCCGATTTTATCTCGATCCATGTCCCCAAGCTCAAGGAAACCATCGGTCTGATCGATCGGACCGCTTTCGCCCAGATGAAAGACGGGGTCCGGCTGATCAACTGCGCCCGCGGCGGCATCGTCGTTGAAGACGATCTTTATGCGGCCATGGCGCAGGGCAAAGTGGCCGGGGCTGCGCTGGATGTTTTTGAGGCCGAACCGCCGGGAGACGCGCCCTTGATCGCTCTCGAGCGCCTGATCTGCACCCCGCATCTGGGCGCCGCCACCCAGGAGGCGCAGACCAATGTCGCCGTGGCCGTGGTCAAGCAGATCATCGCGTTTTTGAAAGGGGGCGTCGTGGTCAATGCCGTCAATGCGCCCTCGGTCACCGGTGACCTGCTGGTGCGTCTGCGTCCCTTCCTCAAGCTCGGCGCCCAGATCGGATGTCTGCTGCCGCAGCTGGTCACCGGTCCTATCAAGGAAGTGGCGATCACCTATTCCGGCGACTTTCAGGGCCTTGACATGTCCCCGGTCACCACCGCCATTCTCAAGGGGATTTTGACGCCGACCGTCAAGGACGTCGTCAATTCGGTCAACGCCGCCATACTGGCCAAAGGAAGGGGCATCAGGGTTACCGCGACAGCCAGTTCCGAATCCGATGAATTCCTGTACCTCGTCACGGTGCGACTCGTCACCACCGAGATGGAGAGCCAGGTGGCCGGCACGATCTACGGCAAAACCGATTCGCGCATCGTGCGTATCAATAAATTCCGGTTGGAAATGATCCCCATGGCCCATATGGCCCTGATCCACAACGTGGACCGGCCCGGGGCCATCGGAAGCATCGGCACCACACTGGGCCGCCACGACATCAATATCGGCCGGATGCAGGTTGGCCAGGAAGAGGAAGGCAACCGCAATATCGTCTTTCTCAGCACCGATACGGCCATCCCGCCCGCCGTTTTGGAAGAACTCCGTCAGTTGCCGCTGGTCAAAACCGTCACACCGCTTGAATTTTTGGAATGCCGCGGCTAAAGATGGACCATTGGGCGGTGTGCCTGAAGGTGGAATCATGCCGGCAGGCCGTCAGAGGGACGGTCGCCCGGCCCACATGCATCAGCGCCCGCATTCATGTCAGCCCTTTACCGCGGGAGAAACCCTTATGACCGAAGAAAAGAAAGACCAAACCCCCCCCACGGGTGACGCTGGTGCTCCCAGCGACGAGCGTTCGGCGGATACGGACGCGACACAGCTGCCCCCCATCGATTTTTCGACCTTTGTTATTTCGTTGAATTCTTCCGCCCTTGTCCAGTTGGGCATTCTCGAAGAGCCGGGGACCGGACAGAAGACCAAAAACCTGGCCCTAGCCAAGCAAACCATCGACATCCTGGCCATGCTGGAAGAAAAAACCAAGGGCAACCTGAATCGCGATGAGGAAAATATCCTCAAGAGCCTCCTCTACGATCTGCGGATGCTGTATGTCAAAGAAAAGGGGTAGGACCCGTCCCGGTGGCTCTGCCATGGTCCGGTGAGCCTCTGCTTGAACCATGATCACCCTGCGCACGGAAGCGGTTCGCGCCCATGCCGCCTGAACGCGAAAGCCTGTCGCCAGCCAAAGTCAATCTCAATCTCGCCGTCACCGGCAAGCGTTCGGACGGATATCACGAGCTCGTCTCGCTGATGGCCTGCGTCGACGTCTACGACCGGATTCGGTTCGTATTCGACGGCACCGATATCACGCTGCGGTGCCGAATGCCCGGTGTGCCCGAGGACGAAGGGAACCTGGCCTGCAGGGCTGCCCGCGCCTTTCGTGGGGCGCTCAGGCAGAAAGGGGCGCCGGCCGCTTTTGGCCTGCGCATGACACTCGAGAAAACAATACCCCCTGGGGCCGGGTTGGGCGGCGGCAGCAGCAATGCCGCCACCGTCCTCCAGGTGCTGAACCGCCGATTCGATCAGCCCTTCACTTCCGAAGAGCTGGCGGAACTGGCACTGTCGCTGGGTGCGGACGTGCCCTTTTTTCTATACGGCCGACCGGCCATCGTCACGGGCATCGGCGAAAAGATCCAGCCATGTGAAGGCCTTTTTCCCTACCGTGTCGTGATCGTTTTTCCAGGCGAAGGGTTGCCCACACCCGCGGTTTACAGCGCACTCAATTTGGAATTGACAAAATGTGAAAAAAAACTTAAAGGGTTCCTTTTAACAAATAAAGCCTTTAGGGCAAGCCGGGATATGTGCAACGATCTGGAAGCGCCGGCTGCCCGGAGGCGTCCGGATATACTGGCCATCAAAACCGCTTTGCTGGACGCGGGTGCCGCCGGGGCGCTCATGTCGGGAAGCGGTTCAGCTGTATTCGGCTTATTCAAGGATGCGGCGGCGGCTCAAAAGGCCGGGGAGGCCTTGTCTGCCCGGAACGCCTGGCAGGTTTTTCAGGGTCGCCTCCTGGTTTAAGCATCCGGCCGACATGATCGTGATGGGGCGTCGTCAAGTGGCAAGACACAGGGTTTTGGTCCCTGCATTCGGAGGTTCGAATCCTCCCGCCCCAGCCATCTTTTAAACACAACCGGCAGACATGGAACGGCGATGAATCGTCTGGCTATTTTCACTGGCAATTCCAACCCCCTACTGACCCAAAAGATTTGCGAGTACCTGGACATGCCTCAGGGAGGCGCCAAGGTCAAAACATTCAGTGACGGTGAAATCCAGATCGAGATCGACGAAAACGTTCGCGGCAAGGACGTTTTCATGGTTCAATCCACCTGCCGGCCGGTCAATGACAATCTGGTCGAGCTGCTTCTGATGCTCGACGCCCTTAAGCGCTCTTCCGCCAGCCGCGTCACGGCGGTGATCCCTTACTACGGATATGCCCGTCAGGATAAAAAGGTCGCTCCCCGGGTACCGATCAGTGCCAAACTCGTGGCCGACATGGTGACCGTCGCCGGCGCCAACCGCATCATTACGATGGACCTGCATGCGGGCCAGATCCAGGGCTTTTTCGATGTTCCGGTGGACAATCTCTTTGCGGCACCGGTGATTCTCGACTATATGCGGGGGCGGTTCCAGGATAATCTGGTGGTTGTATCCCCGGATACCGGGGGGGTCGTCCGCGCGCGGGCTTTTGCCAAACGGTTGAATGCCGATCTGGCCATCATCGACAAGCGTCGTGAAAAACCCAATGAAGCCAAGGCGATGGCCGTAATCGGCGATGTGCAGGACAAGATCGCCATTATTCTGGACGATATGGCCGACACCGCCGGAACGCTCACCGAGGCTGCCGCCGCTGTCATCGGTCGGGGCGCGCGTGAAGTTCACGCCTGCTGCTCGCACCCCGTCCTTTCCGGTCCGGCCGTTGACCGGGTCACCGATTCAGCCCTGAGCAGTCTCGTGGTAACGGATACGATACCCCTCAGCGCCAAGGCGGCGGCTTGCGACAAGATCAAAGTGCTCAGTATCGCGCCACTTGTGGGCGAGGCCATCATCCGCAGCCATCGGGGGGATTCCGTTACATCACTGTTTGTTTAATACCCGTCGTCAGTCCGCTTGTCCGGGGACGGCTGATCAGACACAACCAGGTGGGCATGCCCCGTGGCGGCGGCCGCCTTCATTATTGCTTTTGCCAGGGAGGATGAATCGTTGGATTTTCTCAATATCAGCGCCAACCAAAGAACAACCAGAGGAAACGGGCCCGCCCGGGTACTGCGCCGCGAAGGCCAGATCCCGGCCATACTCTACGGCCCCGATAGCGAACCGACATCGATTGCGGTCAACACCCATGAATTGGAAATACTCCTGAAATCATCGACTTCGGGACAGGTCTTCGTGAAGCTGAACATCGACGGCGTGGGGGAGCGCAAAGCCCTTTTAAAAGAGTTGCAGCGGCACCCGGTCAGCGGCCGTTTCATTCATGCCGATTTTTATGAAGTGGCCATGGACCGCAAGATCCGGGCAATGGTGCCAGTGACCACCCGGGGCAAGTCAACGGGCGTCGAGATGGGGGGCATGCTGCAGATCATTCGGCGCGAGCTGGAGGTGCTGTGTCTGCCCGACGATATCCCCGAGACCTTTGAAATCGACATCACCGAACTCGACATGGGGGAATCCGTTCACGTGGAGGACATTCCCCTTGAAGGGGATGTTGAAATCCCTCATGAAGTCAATTTTACCATCCTGACGATTCTAAGCGGCCGCAAGGCTGAAGAAGAAGCGGTCGACGAGGAAGGCGAAGAGGCCGAACTGGAAGAAGGCGCCGAGGCCGAGGCCGAAGCCGAGACGGAATAAGCGCGGCCTTGTATTTTGGGGGCCCGCCACCAGGGCCCTATCCTTCCCGGCGATGGGATGGCTGTGGGTATACTGACCGCATTACGTCGACGGTTTGCAGGTGCAAAGACCCAACCGCAGGTGCTGGTTGCGGGATTGGGCAACCCGGGGGGGGACTACCGTTGGACGCGCCACAATGCCGGTTTCATGGTTGTGGAGCGTCTCTGCCGCGTTTTTCGTATTTCCCTTGATCAGCGACGGTTTGCCTGCCACTTCGGAACGGGCGATGTGGCGGGGAAACCGGCGGCGCTGGCCCAGCCCCAAGCCTTTATGAACCGCAGCGGACCTCCGGTCTTGCGCTTAATGTCATATTACGGTA
Source organism: Desulfobacterales bacterium (assembly GCA_030065275.1). Classification (GTDB taxonomy): domain Bacteria; phylum Desulfobacterota; class Desulfobacteria; order Desulfobacterales; family UBA5852; genus JABZFP01. The sequence continues at coordinate 6,598 of JASJCV010000185.1, forward strand.
TCTCCTGCAGGGATCTTCTGATCGTACACGATGACATCGATATCGCATTTGGACGCATAAAAATAAAAGAGAAAGGAGGGCATGGAGGCCACAACGGAGTGAGGTCACTCATGGAGGCCCTCGGCACCGGAGATTTCCCCCGGCTGCGCGTTGGTGTGGGGCGTCCGGAAAACGGTGGTGATGTCGTTCAGCATGTTCTGGAACCGTTCGGTGCGGGTGAAGAAGCAAAACTGGACGGGATTCTCGGCCGTGCCGCCGAAGCTGCAGTGACCGTTCTCTCCCACGGGGCGAAATTCGGCATGAACCGGTTTAATCGCAAACCATGAATTCAATCGAAACTACGGATGGAGGAAAGAATGGAAGCAGCATTGAATAATTTGCCGCTGACGTGCACGTTCGTTGGCGTAGCCGGTATTGTGTTTTCCATAATTCTGGCTGCAATCGTTAAAGGGGCACCGGCCGGAAACGAAAGAATGCAAGAGATCGCAGGCGCCATCCAGGAAGGCGCGGTCGCCTATCTCAACCGCCAGCTGAAAAGCATGGGCATCGCCGGCATCATCATCTTCGGCGTGATTTTCGCCACCATGGGGGCCAAGACCGCCATCGGCTTCGCGCTCGGCGCCATTGCCTCTTTTCTGGCCGGCTACATTGGCATGCGGGTTTCTGTGCTGGCCAATGTGCGTACGGCCGAAGCCGCCAAAAACGGCATGGCCGCCGGGCTTTCCATGGCCTTCAAGGGCGGCTCCGTCACCGGCATGATCGTGGCCGGTCTGGCGCTGACCTCGGTGGCCGGGTACTACCACTTCACGCATGACGTGATTGCCCTCGTGGCCCTCGGGTTCGGCGGCAGCCTGATCTCGATCTTCGCCCGTCTGGGCGGCGGTATCTTCACCAAGGGCGCCGACGTGGGCGCCGACCTGGTGGGGAAGGTCGAAGCCGGCATCCCCGAAGACGATCCGCGCAACCCGGCCACCATCGCCGACAACGTGGGCGACAACGTGGGCGACTGCGCCGGTATGGCCGCCGACCTGTTCGAGACCTACGCCGTAACGGCCGTGGCCGCCATGCTGATCGGCCACCTGCTGTTCCCCAATATTCCGATGGCCACCGAGTTCCCGCTGGTGCTGGGCGCCATCTCCATCATCGCCTCCATGATCGCGGTTTTCTTTGTCCGTCTGGGCTCCGGCGGCTACATCATGGGCGCACTCTACAAGGGCATGTTCGGCTCCGCCATCCTGGCCGGGATCGCTTTCTACTTCGCCACCATGAAACTGATGGGCGGCATCCCCGACATTCCGGCCATGAACATCTACTACTGCACCCTGATCGGCCTGGTGCTGACCGTCGTGATCGTCATCATCACGGAGTACTACACCGGCATCTATCAGCCGGTTAAGGCCATTGCCGAAGCCTCCACCACCGGCCACGGCACCAACATCATCTCCGGTCTGGCCGTTTCCATGCAGGCCACGGCCGCTCCGGTGCTGGCCATCTGCCTGGCCATCCTGATGGCCTACAACTTCGGCGGCCTCTATGGCATCGCCATGGCGGCCATTTCGATGCTTTCCATGACCGGTATGGTCATCGCCATCGATGCTTACGGCCCCATCACCGACAATGCCGGCGGGATTGCCGAAATGGCGGAAATGGACGAAAGCGTCCGCGCCGTGACCGATCCCCTGGATGCGGTCGGCAACACCACCAAGGCCGTCACCAAGGGTTATGCCATCGGCTCCGCCGGTCTGGCCGCTCTGGTGCTTTTCGCCGCTTACGTGATGGAATTCCAGATCAAGGGTGGCGGCAGCGATGCCATGCGTTTCGATCTCTCCGACGTCGACGTCATCATCGGTCTGTTCATCGGCGGTCTGCTGCCCTACCTGTTTGCCTCCATCGCCATGAAGGCCGTGGGTAACGCCGGCGGCGCGGTTGTCGACGAAGTCCGACGCCAGTTCCGCGAGATCCCGGGCATCATGGAAGGCACGGCCAAACCGGATTACGGTGCCTGTGTCGACATCGTGACCCGTTTCGCGCTCAAAGAAATGCTGGTACCGGCCCTGCTGCCGGTGGTGGCCCCGCTGCTGGTGGGCTTCTTCCTGGGCAAAATCGCTCTGGGCGGCCTGCTCATCGGCTCCATCGTGACCGGTGTCTTCGTGGCCCTTTCCATGACGACCGGTGGCGCGGCCTGGGACAACGCCAAGAAATACATCGAAGACGGCCACCTGGGCGGCAAGGGCAGCGATGCCCACAAAGCGGCTGTCACCGGTGACACCGTCGGCGACCCCTACAAGGACACCGCCGGCCCGGCCGTCAATCCGATGATCAAGATCCTCAACGTGGTTGCGTTGCTGATGGTGCCGTTCCTGATGTAGTTCCCGAACGTCACGTCAGCTGAAGCCATAGAAAAAAGGATTGGCGCCCATGCGCGCCAATCCTTTTTTAATTGATTGTTTGCCGGGGTTGTGATATTATCCTTCTAATTAAATTGGAAAATTTTGCGTTCAGCGCCTACAATGGTACGGGTCTATGACGGATAAAAAAAGTAAAGAACAAAGCGCCGGCCAAGATAAGGAAAAGAAATTCAAAGTCGGCGACCTGGCGGTTTATCCCGCCCACGGCGTGGGCGAAATCACCGCTATCGAGACCCGAGTGGTCAATGGTGAGAAGCACGATTTCTACATTATGAAGGTGCTTGAAAACGGCATGGTCATCATGATCCCCACCTGGAACGTGGCCTCGGTGGGCTTGAGGGATATCATTGACGCCAAGGATGTTCCCAAGGTTTTCGACGTGATCAAGAACCGCGACAGCTCCTCCAGCGACAATCAGACCTGGAACCGCCGCTACCGGGAATATATGGACAAGATCAAAACCGGCAGCCTTTACGACGTGGCCGAAGTCTTTCGCGATCTCTTCCTGTTGAAACTCAACAAGGACCTGTCTTTCGGAGAGCGCAAACTTTACGACACGGCCCAGGCGCTGCTCGTCAAAGAACTGTCCACCGCCAAGAAATCCGACGAGAAAGCCATCCTGAAAGAAATCGAGGCCCTCTTCAAAGACAAAACCGCCTGATTTCGACACCCCATGCCGATGCCTTCCGAAGGCCTCTGCCACCGGATCGACATTCATCACAGCGGACAGCGCCTGGATCGGGTGCTGACCGAACTGATGCCCGACTGCTCGCGGTCCTATCTGGCCCAACTGATCCGCAGCGGCGCGCTGGTGGTCAACCAGCAGGCTCGCAAACCCTCCTATCGCCTCTGCCTTGGCGATGTCATCACCGGAAAACCGCCTGCCCCGGAAGCGGTGCGATACGCACCCGAATCGATGAAACTGGATGTCATTCACGAAGACGCCCATTTGATCGTTCTGAACAAACCGGCCGGTCTCGTGGTGCACCCGGCCCCAGGCCATCCTTCCGGGACCCTGGTCAACGGACTGCTTGCGCATTGCCCCGAACTGCAACGGCAGGAAGAGACCTTTCGTCCGGGCATCGTTCACAGGCTGGATAAGGATACCAGTGGCGTCATGGTCGTGGCCAAAGATCGCGGGGCGCATGAATATCTGGCCCGGCAGTTCAAGCAGCGCCTGGTGCGCAAGCATTACCTGGCGCTCGTTTGGGGTTGGCTGAAAGCGGACCACGGCGAGATCGATCTTCCCATCGGCCGCCATCCCACCGATCGCAAGAAAATGTCGATTGTCACGCGCCGTGGGCGTCCGGCGCATACGCGCTGGAATGTGCGCCGGCAGTTTGGCCATGCGGCGCTGCTGACCCTAAATCTCAAAACCGGACGGACGCATCAGGCCCGGGTGCACTGTGCCGCATGGCCAAACTGCCGGCGCACATTCCAGCGCGTATGCGCCGGACGCCCACGGCGCGTGACAATCGACATTTTCTTGCGAT
>JASJCV010000186.1 GCA_030065275.1 Desulfobacterales bacterium
ATAAATCCAACGATTTGATCATGGCTGTCAGGGTCTATGAAGCCTTTGTGCACGATCAACAGGCCAGCAAACTCATCGCTGCCTGTATCAAGAGCATTGAGCAGCATATTGCGCTCTACAGGCAAATGGTCGGTGAACTGCGTATTTTGAATGGGCAATCCGGACCCGATAAGAACCTGCCGCCAACGGCTGATGAGGTCTGAAGCCAATTCCCCTTTCGAACGTGGATAAGAGTGGGGTCGCGCTATAGAGCCGACCTCTACTGCTTGAATAATTTTGCAGGACGGGCGGATGCGAGGAGAGGCGTTCCGCCCGTTTGGCAACACCGGTTCAGGCGGTGGCTGGTCGGCGCGGGGGCGATTTAAACTTGACGCATTCGGGCGTCTCATATAAAAGCGGCAGCAAAGTCTAAGTTGTATCCGTAGGCCGTCCCGCGGCCTTACAGTCATCACTATCTTTACCGATTTTCACACGGACGAGGCCCATATGAAGTCAGCCCCCAAAGGCCAACTCTCCCCCGAAAATGCCGGCAGCGACCGCGAGATGCGTCAGGAACTGCGGTCCATGGGTATCCGTCTGACCGGACGGGAGTCGTCGGAGGAGTTGCTGATGATGCTCAGGGAAGAATTGAACCGCCAGTGGCTTCGCAGCGCGGCTTCGGGAAATGTGATCCGGCGCCGGCGCAAACCAAGCGCCGAATAAAGACAGCGACCGAATTTATTTAAGTAGTTTGCCGGACGGTCTCTCACCACCGACACCCCTCCGCGCTGGCGGCGCAGCCAATCGAAAACGGACACGCCAGTTAGGGTGTCTGAGCGCCCTCCTCAAAAGACTCGACCTGATAGGTTTCCACTTCCAATTTCTCCCTGCGCCACGCGTCGGCGGCCAGCCCGGCTTTCAGACACAGGTGTGCCAGAAAATCCTGAGGCCGGGGGAGTTGTTTCCACACTTGGGGCAAAAATGTCGCACTGGTATACCCCTTGCGGATCACAACGCCGTCTACGAGGGGGGTCAGGTACTCGGGGAGGGCTTCCGACGATGGGTAGGCGAGTTTCCGGGGGACTGAAAGGACACTGATTTCGATTTGGACCCGGGGCCATTCATCCCGCGTCAGGGGAGCGAAGCGGGGGTCGTTAAAGGCGGCATTGCGCGCATTGGCACGCACGTTGTCCACCAGAGGCTGTTCGGCCTGCAGGGACCCGATACACCCTCGGAGTTCCCCTGAGCTCTTGAGCGTGACAAAAACGCCGCGGCGCGCTGTCAGGGCGGCGGTCTGGACGGCCGGGATGACGCGTTCGCTCGATGCCATACCCAGTTCGTCTTCAATTGTCCGGCGGGCCAGGTCGAGAAGAAAACGCTCCTCGTCTGCGGATAGTCGCTGCGTTTCCTGATCGGTTGACATGTCACCGCTCCTCATGCGGCCAATATTGACGGCGTTGGCTTGCTGCCCGCCGAACACGAGACATAAATTAATGAATATATAAAAGAATAATTGCCTCCGAGTGGAAAGTAAACCACGAATGATGGACTTTCCGCCTGCGCGGCGAGCGATGGCGTCCTATTCCGGGGTGAAGCGCGTGGACTCAGATTTGCGCCGTCAAGGGCCGGGAATGAATGGGACTGCCCGGCCGCCCTGAATTGATTAACGATGAAATCGATGCGATTTCAACACCCGTGCCTTCGATCTCGGCGCTGAATTGATGAATGGCAGCGGCCGTTTCCGGAAAGGGGTGTCCGATACCGACGGCCGTTCCGGTGGTGAGGGCCGTATTCACCAGTTGATAAAGCCGGTGGATGATGGCGTCGGGGTGACGGGTCGTGTCCAGAAATGTATCGCTCCGGCCGGCGCGCATATTGATGCCGCAGGCGGTGCGATAGGCGCAGGAGTGGTGCGAGGTCATGCTGTCGACGAAGAAGAGGCCCTCGCGCTTGATGGTCTCCAGGGCGGAGAGAATCGCCGGACGGGAGGAGGTGAAGCGCGATCCCATGTGGTTGTTCACGCCAATGGCATGCGGCACGGCGTGAATATTGGACGCTACGACGTTGTCGATCCGGTCCTTGCTGTCGCCCACATACACCGCCCCGGGGCCGGGCGAGAGCTTGGGATTAAATGGTTCCATGGGCTGGTGCAGCAGCAAATCGCGCCCATGGTCGTGAATTTCACGGGCCATCTGGTCGGAGTAGGCCAGATGGGGGAGTACGGCAAAAGTCAGGTCGGCCGGCAGCTTTAGAAAAAAGCGGGTGATCGATCGGCAGCGGCCGATATCATCGATGATGAGGGCCATACGGACAGGCGCCGCGGCACCTGCCGCTGCGACGCCGTTGAGACCCAGCCATCCACCGACGGTCCATTGGATGGCCGTGCGGAGAAAATCTCGTCTATGCATGCCACTGCATTCTTCGATTGGTCATGGTCGCTTCAGATCCGCTTCCGGGCATGATTGTCATGCCCATCTCTCCAGGTGGCGCTCGCGAGAAGACTGCAATTGCGTTGTATAAATTTTGATTTAATCTACTATAGGTTGTTGCAAGGGTCAATAGCCCCACCACATGTGGTGGAGCGGAACCAGGTCGGCTGCTGGGAGCGGGCGGCCGCAAGACACTGGGCGGGGCCGATCGTGGCATCGAGGGGTCTATTGCGCCGTCGCCTTGAAACCGGTGGACTTCTCTGTTAGGCAGGTTGCAAACGGATCGCGTTCTGTGGACGGGCGAAGGCCGCCCGGGGAATGAGCGCATGCATCGTGTCTGCGACCATGAAACGAGGGAGGTCTAATGACAAAGGTTGCCGTTGTTGGTGCCACCGGCTACGCCGGGGCAGAGCTGGTCCGCATTCTGACCATGCATCCGGAAGTTGATCTGGCGTCGATAACCTCGCGTCAATATGCCGGGCAGCGGTTTGCATCCGTCTACCCGGGCATGGAAACCTTGTCGCCGCTCGTCTGCGAGTCTTTGGACATTGACGTGCTCGGACGGCAGGTGGACCTGGTATTCTTGGCGCTTCCCCATGAATTGCCCATGACCATCGCACCGCCGCTTCTGGAGGCCGGAACCCGTCTGGTCGATCTTTCGGCTGATTTTAGATTCGCCTCCCGCGAGCGCTACGAGGCGGTCTATCAACCCCACCAGTCGCCCCAGCTGCTCGGCAGAGCCGTATATGGGCTTTCTGAAATCTACAGGGATCTGATCGCTGATGCGGATCTGGTGGGCAATCCCGGCTGCTATCCGACTTCCGTCCTGCTGCCGCTCGTACCCCTGCTGCGCGAAGGTCTGGTGGACGCTGACGATCTTGTTGCCGATGCAAAATCAGGCGTCAGCGGCGCCGGGCGCTCCCCCAGTCTGACGACGCATTTCTGCGAGGTCAACGAATCCTACAAGCCTTATAAAGTGGCCGTTCACCGTCATAACCCCGAAATGGACGAAGTCCTCAGTCGGGAGGCGCAGAAAGAAGTGCATATCACCTTCGTACCTCACTTGGTTCCCATGGCGCGCGGGATGTTGACCACCATCTATGCGCGGCCCCGGACCGGCGTCACCGAAAAGCAAATCTGGGATTGTCTCCGCTCCGCCTACGAAAGCGCTCCTTTCGTCAGGCTCGGTGAAGATGGACGGATTCCCGATACCCGCTTCGTACGCGGCACCAATTTCTGCGATATCGGCCTGCGTCTCGACGCTGTCAACAACCGGTTGGTGCTGGTGGCGGCCATCGACAATCTCGTCAAGGGGGCGGCCGGTCAGGCGGTCCAGAACATGAATTTCATGTTGGGCATTGACGAACGGTGCGGTTTAATGCCGGCGCCCTATCCTTTATGACTTGGTGGGCGCCAAGCCCTGATACGCCCGAGGTGCCGATGGGAGGGCCGGCGGTGCTTATTTCCCTGCAGTTGGGCGGCCGTTGCCCTGAGACTTCGGGCGGGCCCAACAACCAGGCATTTGAATTCTTGACAATCTTAGCTGATTTACATAAATCTGGAGCGTTCGACACCCCGCCTGACCAATCATTGCCCCAAATACTCACAACAATTCGGTGAAAGGAGAATGCACATGACGGCCAAGCTGATCAAGGGAACCGAGATCCGCGAGCAGATTCTCGATGAAATCGCGGCGGAAGTAGAGGAGATTAAGGCGAAACACGGCGTGGTACCCGGCCTCGTGACCATTCTGGTCGGCGAAAATCCGGCTTCGATTTCTTACGTGACCCTCAAAATCAAGACGGCCCATCGCTTGGGATTCAAGGAGGTCCAGGACAATCAGTCGGATGACATCCCCGAAGCGGATCTGCTGGCCCTGATCGACAAGTACAACAACGACGACTCGATCAATGGCATTCTGGTGCAATTGCCCCTTCCCAAGCATATCGACGACAAGAAGGTCCTCAACGCCATTGACCCGGACAAGGACGTGGACGGGTTTCATCCGGTTAACGTCGGCCGCTTGATGATTGGTGGCGACGAGGTGAAATTTCCGCCTTGTACGCCGGCCGGTATCCAGGAAATGATTATCCGCTCCGGCACCGAAACCAAAGGCGCCGAAGTTGTCGTGGTGGGGCGCTCCAACATCGTTGGCAAACCGATCGCCAACATGATGCTCCAGAAGGGCATGGGTGCCAACTCGACGGTGACCATCGTGCACACCGGCACGAAAGATCTAAAGGCGCACTGTCTTCGTGCCGATATTCTTATTGTCGCAGCAGGCGTGCCGGGCCTCGTCAAACCCGAATGGATCAAATCGGGCGCCTGCGTCATCGACGTGGGTGTCAACCGCGTCGGTGAGAAGGTCAGCGAGAAGACGGGCAAGAAGATTGCGATCCTGAAAGGTGACGTCGATTTCGATGCCGCCAAGGAAATTGCCGGGGCGATTACACCGGTTCCCGGAGGCGTCGGACCCATGACCATCACCATGTTGATGAAAAATACGTTAAAATCCTTGAAATTCAAGCTGGGTTTGATGTAGGATATGAAAAAACGTTGAAAGTTTCCGACAAACGCTGTTCAGGAAACGCGTAACCACGAAAGGGCAAACCCGTTGAAAGACGGGGACGCATAAACCACGGGTCTAAAGCGTATAGCTAAGACAGCCGGGTCGCCGAAGGTTATCACCAATTGACGCCTTCGGGGCCAAGACCCGAAGGCGTTTACATTTTAGGCCCATGGCGCTCGCCCCGGTCCGACACGACGGGTGGGTCGGCGCCCGATCGTAACCCGCTACCATGCGGAATTATTGACAGATCATCACGGGGTGTGCTATAAAAGATAATCTTAAGTGCTGACAATAGAGCGAAATCGGCACGATGTGACGGAAAAATACCATTCCCCGATGGTCACGCCGTAACCGTCAACCTACATCGTCAATGGATTGATCATGCGGAACAAAATTACATTCATTCTACTGAGCGGCAATGGTTCGCGCATCCGGCAGTTTTCTTCCAGTAAATGGATGCTGTCCTTGAGCCTCTTCACCGTCGTCGCAATGGCGGTCGGCATCGGGTTGCTGGTCCACGACTATGTCCGGCTGAAACAAACAGCGGCACTCACGTATGAATTGCAAAGCGCGATTGCGAGCCGGGATGCGGAGATTGTTCACCACCAGAAGCAGATCGAATGCTTTGCCGACGAGATCAACGGGCTGAAGAACAAGATCATGGCCCTGAATGATTTTGAAAACAAGATCCGGGTGATCGCCAATCTGGAAAAGCCGGCTGGCGAAGGCAACATTTTCGGTGTCGGCGGTTCCATTCCCGAAGATCTCAATCCCTCGACCCAGCTCAAGACGGATCAAAATCAGCTCCTGCGCGACATGCATGCCCAGATCGCGGAAATCGAAGCGGCCTCCATGGTCCAGACCGACGGTTTCACTTCGCTGCTCGATAAACTTGAAGAGCAGAAAAACCTGCTGGCCAGTACACCCTCGATCCGCCCGGCCGACGGCTGGGTCTCCTCCCGTTTCGGCTATCGGGTTTCACCCTTCACCGGCCGGCGTGAATTTCACGGGGCTTTCGACATCGCCAACCGACAGGGGACGCCGATCGTCGCTCCGGCCAACGGTGTCGTGACCTACGCGGGGAAAAAGCGGTTGCTGGGCAACTATCTTGTCATCGACCACGGCTACGGTCTCGTGACCGCCTACGGCCACTGCGCCAAGCTGAATGTTAAACGTGGCGAAAAGGTCAAGCGCGGCGAGATTATCGCGCAGATGGGCAACACCGGACGGAGCACGGGGTCGCATGTCCACTACGTCGTCAAGCTCAATGGAGTGCCGGTAAATCCGGAACGCTATATCATCGATTGATCCGCCATCGAATTGTAAAAGGGCACACGCCACCTGTTGGAGCGTGTGCCCTTTTATTTTGGTTCTTTTTACGCCGGGCCGGCCTTCCGGCCGCCGACAACGCTCCGCGCATGAAGTCCTTGCCCTCGGCCCCCGACCGCACCCCTGATCAGCATGGCAATTGCATGTCCGCCCAATTCGTTTTATGATGCCGACCGGCTGAACATATCAACTCGCCCCGCAAGCGTTGGGGATGCGGCAAGATTCTCCCGCAAGCTAAGGCCCTAAGAGCTAAGGCCCTATGAAAGGATCGGCCCCCACCATGATTGGAAAATTTCTAACAAAAGTATTCGGCAGCAGGAACGAACGCGTCTTGAGGCGGCTTGACCCGCTGGTCGATCAGATCAACGCGCTCGAATCCGAGATCAAAGCTGACAGCGATGACCAGTTGCGTGCACGCACCGCGAAATTCCGGCAGCGACTGGCCGACGGGGAAGTGCCGGACGATATCTTGCCCGAAGCTTTTGCTGTTGTCCGCGAGGCATCGCAGCGAACCCTGGGCATGCGCCATTTCGACTGCCAGTTGATCGGCGGCATGGTGCTCAACAGCGGAAATATCGCCGAAATGAAAACCGGAGAGGGCAAGACCCTTGTGGCCACCCTGCCGGCCTATCTGAACGCGCTCACGGGGAGTGGCGTGCACGTGGTGACGGTGAACGACTATCTGGCCAGCCGGGATGCGGAGTGGATGGGAAAAATATATCAATTCCTGGGGCTCACGGTCGGATGCATCGTGCACGGATTATCGGACAGCGAACGCAAGACAGCCTATGGAGCCGACATCACGTATGGCACCAACAACGAGTTCGGTTTTGATTACCTGCGGGACAATATGAAGTTCCAGCGTGACAGCCTGGTGCAGCGCGAGCTCAATTTTGCCATCGTCGACGAGGTGGACAGCATCCTGGTTGACGAGGCCCGGACACCGCTGATTATATCGGGGCCGGCCGAAAAATCGACCGATCTCTACTATCTCGTCAACGGCATCATTCCCCGGCTAAGAAAAGAAGGCGACTACAGCATCGACGAAAAGGCGCGCAGCGTGACGCTGACCGAGGATGGGGTCGGTCATGCCGAGCGCCTGCTTAAAGTGGAAAACCTGTTCGACCCCAAACACATCGATCTGCTGCACCATGTCAACCAGGCGCTCAAGGCCCACACCCTTTTTAAGCGCGACGTCGATTATCTGGTTAAAAACGGCGAAGTCATCATTGTGGACGAGTTTACCGGGCGCCTGATGCCCGGACGGCGATACAGCGACGGGCTGCACCAGGCCCTGGAGGCCAAGGAAAACGTCAAGATCGAAAATGAAAACCAGACCCTGGCGTCCATTACCTTTCAGAACTATTTCCGCATGTACGCCAAGCTGGCCGGGATGACCGGTACGGCCGACACCGAGGCGGCGGAATTCAAAAAGATCTACGACCTGGACGTGGTGGTGATGCCCACCAACCAGCCGATGATCCGCGATGACTTCGCCGATGTCATCTACAAGACCCGGCGCGAAAAATACGATGCCGCCATCGAGGAAATCAGCGACTGCCACAAGCGCGGCCAACCGGTCCTGGTCGGTACGGTGTCGGTCGACGTCTCCGAGGGTTTCAGCACGAAACTAAAAAAGCGCGGCATCCCGCATGCGGTCCTGAATGCCAAGAATCACGAAAAGGAGGCCGAGATCATCTCCCAGGCGGGTCAGCCCGGCGCCGTCACGATTTCAACCAACATGGCCGGCCGCGGCACCGACATCGTGTTGGGTGACGGGGTCACCGATCGGGGCGGGCTGCACATCATCGGTACCGAGCGTCATGAAAGCCGCCGGATCGACAACCAGCTGCGGGGCCGCTCCGGCCGCCAGGGCGACCCCGGCTCGAGCCGTTTCTATCTCGCGCTGGAAGACGACCTGCTGCGCATTTTCGGTGGGGAGCGCATCACCTCGATCATGGAACGTCTGGGGATGGAAGAGGGCGAGCCGATCGAAAACGCCCTGATCACCCGCGCCATCGAAAATGCCCAATCCAAGGTGGAGGGGCACAATTTTGAAATCCGCAAGCAGCTGCTCGAATACGACGATGTGATGAACCAGCAGCGCGAGGTCATCTATGCCCAGCGGCGTGAGGCCCTCTTCGGCGAAGATCTTCATGAAGACGTCGAGGCCATGACCGAGGAACTGGCCTTCGGTATTGCCCTGGCCCATGCGGACGAGCAGAGCCATGCCGAGGAATGGGACTGGGACGCCATCCGCGATGCGGCTTACAAGCAATTCAATTTCCGTTTACCGCCGCCCGACGATGATACCCTGGACGGCCTGAATGCGGACGGTCTGGGCCAGTTGATCTACGAGGCGGCATCCGCGGTATACCGTCAGCGGGAGGCTGACATGGGCGCCGAAGCGCTGCGCGAGATCGAGCGGATCATCATGTTGCAGACTGTCGACGGACTGTGGAAGGATCACCTGCTGAGCATGGATCATCTCAAGGAAGGTATCGGCTTGCGGGGCTATGCCCAACAGAACCCGCTGATCGTGTATAAGAAGGAAGGGTTCGCGATGTTCCAGGCCATGATCGACCGAATCAAGGAGGAAACGGTCGCCATCCTTTTTCGCATCCAGCTGGCGGAATCGGAGCCGGTTGAAAGACTTCGGGAACCGGACGACCAGCAGCTTGTGTTTTCCGGCAGCGGCGGCCCGCCCGCCAAGAAGGCACCCAAGCGCAACCCTAAGAAAAAAATCGGCCGCAATGCGCCTTGCCCTTGCGGAAGCGGGAAAAAATACAAACATTGTTGCGGTCGTTAGGCTGGAGAACTGACGTCACGCTTGAATGCACACGGCGCAGCGACATCCAGGGGTCTTTACAACGACTAACGCCAGTGTTTATTGTTATGCCATCCTTTGAATGTCTTCAACCCAATCGAAAAAGGCACCTGCAAGTATTTGGGAGGATTTTGTTTTCATGAGTTCGAAAAGGCCGGATTCCGATACCGTCGTCTCCCCGCGAGACGAGGTCGAGGTCAAAGAACCGCCCATGTACAAGGTGCTGCTGCTAAACGACGATTACACGACCATGGAGTTTGTGGTCGAGATTCTGGTCAAGGTGTTCCACAAAGCCTACGACGATGCGACGCGGATCATGCTTATGGTGCACCGCAACGGTTTGGGGGTCTGTGGAGTATACACGTTCGAAGTGGCCGAGAGCAAGGTGGATACAGTTCACAAACTGGCCCGCGAGAGCGGGTTCCCCCTGAAGTGTACGATGGAAAGGGAGTAGATCATGATCAGCAAGGAGCTCAGTGCGACCCTCGGCCTGGCCGTCAAAGAGGCCAAAAAACGGCGTCACGAATACGTCAGCACCGAACATATCCTGTTTGCCATTCTGTTCGACCATACCGGCATTGACATCATCGAAAACTGTGGCGGTAACATCGACGGGCTCAAGAAAGATATTGAATCCTTCTTCGATGAGAAAGTCGAGAGCATTCCGGAAGGCCAGGAATACGTCCTGCAGCAAACCTTGGGTTTTCAGCGTGTCATCCAGCGAGCGGTCAACCATGCACGCTCAGCCGAAAAGCCAGAGGTCAACGTCAGTGACATTCTTGCTTCCATCTTTCTCGAGAAGGATTCCTTTGCCGAGTATTTTCTGACGTCCCAGGGTCTGACCCGTCTTGACGTGCTGAGCTACATATCGCACGAAGCGCAGCAGGATTCGATTGCCCGGGGCCAGGGCGGTTTTGCCAAGACGAGCGATGCCAAGGAAAAAAAAGAGCAGAGCAACCCTCTGGAAGCGTTCACCGTGGATCTCGTGCAAAAGGCGGCGGACGGCCTTCTCGACCCGCTGATCGGACGGTCGTCGGAGCTTGAGCGCACGCTGCAGGTGCTGTGCCGACGTCGCAAGAACAATCCGGTCTTTGTCGGTGATCCCGGTGTCGGCAAAACGGCCATTGCCGAGGGCCTGGCCCAGCGCATCAACGACGCCGAAGTCCCGGAACTCCTGCAGGACGTCAAGATCTACGCCCTCGATTTGGGCGGCCTCCTGGCGGGCACCAAATATCGGGGCGATTTCGAGAAGCGCCTCAAGGGGGTGATCGCCGAGCTCAGCAAAATACCCAACGCCATCTTGTTCATCGACGAGATCCACACCATCGTGGGGGCCGGGGCGACCAGCGGTGGATCCATGGA
>JASJCV010000187.1 GCA_030065275.1 Desulfobacterales bacterium
ATGATGATGGTAATGATCCCCGGCCCGATGGTGGCCAGCCAGCATCCGGGAATCGATTGGTAGGTGACCAGGGCGAAGAGGATCATCGGGACGCTGGGGGGAATTAACTGCCCGAGAATGGAAGAGCAGGCCACCAGGGCAGTGGAGTAGCCCCGAGTATAGCCGTTTTCCTCCATGCGCGGAATCATGATGGTGCCGATGGCGGCGACAGCCGAAGAACAGGAGCCGCCGATGGAGCCGAACATGGCGCAGGCGATCACCGTAACGGCCCCAAGGCCGCCGCGAATACGGCCCGTTATCGAGTTGACGAAATCGATGAGCCTTGTCGCCAGACCGCCGGAACTCATTAAACTCCCGACCAGGATGAAGAAGGGGATACTCAGCAGAACCACGGATTTAATCTGATAGAACGCCGTCGGGATCAGCATGCGGGTCGGAATATCAAAGGACCCGGCCAGAAAGATCGCCATGGCGCCGAATGCCATAGCCACCGGCACGCCCAGGACAATCAATACCACCAGAATGAGTATGCCTATTGCGAGCGTTACCATTTTTTCTCCTTACTCTGAAACGGGTTCGGAGCTGAATGCTTTCCGCAGGTAATCGATGGCTTCCCTGATAAAGAAATAGACCATCAGGACCGCCCCGATGAGAATCGACACCTGGAAGATCACGGTGGGCAGGCGCAGGGTCGGCGTCATTTCGTGTTTTTTCAGGCTCCATTGGATGTATTCATAACTCCAAGACACCATGTAGCCCGCCACCACCACCGCGATGATGGTGGCAAACGCCCGGACCAGATTGAGTATCCTTTCGTTTTTAACGACCAGATGCGCCATCTCCGCTTTGATCTGGCTACGGTCGAACGACCCGTAGGCGGCGCCCATCATGTACAGCCAAACGGCGGTGTGTCCCGTGATCTCGTCCAGGCCGGATATGGCGATTTCAAACACATACCGGGCGACCACCTGCAAGAGCATCGTGCAGGAAGCCATGATGGTGATGGCGATGATGATCGTTCTCATCGAATAATCGAGTATGCGGTCTCCTTGTTTGACGATGGGTGCTATACTCATGAGAACCACTCCCTTGCGGTTGACGTCCCGGGATTACTCGACCTTCAGGCCGACTTCCTTTCGAATCTGATCCATCCACTCCTTGCCGATGAGTTTGTCCAGCTCCGTCCAGCACTCGCGGCATTCATCGCGTGCTTCCATCAATCTTTCAGGCGTATCCCCCAAGTCGACCACCGTCAGGCCATGATCGGCAAGTTTCTTCAGATATTCCTGATCTTCGGCCTCGGCCCCCTCGACCCGTTTCAGCACTTGCGTGCTTACGGCGTCCTGGATCAACTTTTGATCTTCGGCATCCAGGTCATTCCATCGGTCCAGGTTGATGGTGAATCCCCAGACTTCGACGTAGTCGCGGTAGTAAACAAAGAATTTATTCAAATCGCGGCAGCAGCTATAAGTCTGGAAGGGACCGCCGCCGGCCTGGCCGTCCACGACACCGGTACTGATGGCGGTGGGAACTTCGCTGTAGGGGATGAGACTCGGGGTAAAACCGAGCTTTTTCCAGTAGCATTCGAACGCGGCGATCGGAGGGGTCCTGATTTTAATGCCTTTGGCCTCTGCGGCGGTGGTGGCGGGTCGGGCGCTCAGCGAGACGCCGGCGAAGCCCTGGATCCAGGTGCCCAGCCATTGCATGTTCACATCTTTGGCCCACGTCTGGAAGATCTTGTCCATGAATCCGCCCGGACCGAATACAGCCTTCGCCTCCTTGTAGTCGGTGACGATGTACGGTGCGAACGTAACGTTCCATCGGGCATCGTAACTTGCGGACATGGGTGAGAGCATCATGTCGATATCGCCGCGGTTCACCATCTCGTTTAATTCCGCCCAGTCACCAAGTTCTGGGCCATAGATTCTGAATTTGATGCGGCCGTTGCTCTTCTTGTTCACCTCGGCGGCAATCGCCTCGACCGCATTCATATGCGCACTGGGCGCCGGGTACAGGGTTTGCGCAATGCGCAGTTTGTGTTTTCCAGCCGCAATCGCCGGGGTGGCCATTACGCTCATGATGAACGCAACCAAAAGAATGCCAATGACCGTAACGGTAATTTTTTGTGGTTTCATCGGTGTCTCCTTTCGCTATTCGTCCCGCCGGGTTACAGCATCTCGTCGATGGGGGTGTAATTGAGACCAAACGCGTCGGCCACGGCCTTGTAGGTGACCTTGCCATCGACGACGTTGGCGCCAAGCTTGATTTCTTCGCTTTCCTGCATGGCCGTTTTCCACCCCTTATTGGCAATCGCCACCGCATAGGGCAGCGTGGCGTTGGTCAACGCCAGGGTGGATGTTCGCGGCACGGCGCCGGGCATATTGGCCACACAGTAGTGCACCACGCCTTCGACTTCGTAAATGGGATCGCCGTGGGTGGTCGCCTTGGAGGTCTCGAAGCAGCCGCCCTGGTCAATGGCCACATCGACCAACACGGAACCGGGTTTCATGGTTTTGAGCATTTCCCGGGTGATCAGCTTGGGTGCCTTGGCGCCTGGAATCAGTACGGCGCCCACCACCACATCGGCGGTTGTGATGAGTTCCCGGAGCGTGGCCGGGCTGGAAAACAAATTGAAGCAGTTGGCCGGCATGACATCGCTCAGGTACCGCAACCGGTCAAGATTCATATCCAGAATGTAAACTTTGGCGCCCAGCCCACAGGCCATCTTGGCGGCATTGATGCCCACGATCCCCCCGCCGATGACCACCACGTTGCCCGGATCGACGCCCGGAACCCCGCCGAGCAGCACACCATGGCCGCCCTGGGCCATTTCCAGGTATTTTGCCCCCTGCTGGATGGCCATTCTTCCGGCCACCTCGCTCATTGGCGTGAGCAGGGGCAGCGACCCGTCAGGCTTTTGAATGGTCTCATAGGCAATGCAGACCCCTTTGCTTTCAATCAGTCCGTGGGTTTGCTTTTCGTCGGCGGCCAGATGAAGATAGGTGAAGACGATCTGGCCTTCCCGGATCAGGCCGTACTCGGATGGCTGTGGTTCCTTGACGTGCATGACCATGTCCGCACGCTCGAAAATTTCGTTGGGTGTCGCCGCAATCCCGGCGCCGGCATTGATATAGTCAGCGTCTTCAAAGCCGCTGCCGATGCCGGCATTTTGTTCCACCAGAACCGTGTGGTCGTTGGCGATCATGACCTCGGCCCCGGCCGGTGTCATGCACACCCGATTCTCTTCAGCCTTGATTTCCTTTAAAATGCCTACAATCATGAGATTCTCTCCTCTGTTGGTGATTGATGTTAAAATCGCCGAACTATGCTCCATAAGAGCAAGATGTTTGCCAGGTTCTGATCCCCATCAAATTAGTAGCGGATACTCAGGATGTGAACCGCGTTCAGCAAATCTTGTAAAATTCGGATGCGGGTCAAAAAAACAACTGATAACAGAGTGTTAAACTTTTTCCGGGTCGGAGAGAAAATGCGTAGAGGCCGTCGGCATATGGTAAATAATGCAAAACCAGTGGCGTGCGAGATGAACTATAAATGGTAGAGAATTCTACCGATCAGGAAGCAAATATTTTTGTAACTATTTGAAATCAGATGATTGTTTTGTATTTTTCATTTTTTCTACCAGTGGTAATATTTCTGACCATTTGAAGTTCGTGTTTCTTCATTTTGGCCAGCAAGGTGGGGTGTGAAATCCCGAGGCGGCGCGCGGCCTCACGTATGCTGGCCGCACGTTCAAGGGTGTGGACCAGAATTCGTCGTTCATGGGTGTCCATTCGCACACGCAAGGGGGTATCCTTGGAGGCTTCTTCGGGTAAACGGCAATCAGCGATCCACATTTCGGGCTGGGACCCGAACAGAACGGCCTGTTCGCCGATGACATCGGTTTCACAGAGGATATGGGCCCGTTCCACGACATGCTTCAACTCACGGACATTGCCGGGCCAGGCGTAGTCGATCATCTTTTCCATGGCCCGGGGCGACAGGCAACGGGCGCTGCGTTCCAGTTTGCTGGAAAGATCAAATAGAAAATGTTCCACCAGCAAAGGGATATCGTCACGACGCTGGGTCAGTGGCGGTAGGTGGATGGGCAGTACGTTGATCCGATAGTACAGGTCGTTTCGGAAGACTTTTTTCTTGACGAGAATTTCCAGATCCCGGTTGGTGGCCGTGATCAAGCGGGCATCATAAGGTATCTCCCGCATCCCGCCGATTCTACGGACTTGCCGGTCCTGCAGAGCGCGTAAAATTTTGGCCTGAGAGGCCATCGGCATCTCAGCGATTTCGTCCAGAAACAGGGTCCCCTTTTCGGCCAGCTCGAACAAGCCCGGTTTCCCGCCTTTGCGACCGCCGGTAAAGGCCCCGTCCACGTAACCAAAGAGCTCGCTTTCCAGAAGTTGTTCCGGCAATGCCGCGCAATTGATCGCGACGAATGATCCGTTGCGGCCGCTGGCTGAATGGATTGCGCGGGCAAACAGCTCCTTTCCGGTTCCGCTGTCACCCCTCAGGGCGACCACCGCGTCGGTGGGCGCAATTTTTTGGGCAAAATCGATGGCGCCGATCATGGCGCGGGACTGGCCGATGATGTCACTGAAGCTGATGTTTTTCGACTCAGTGATGGATCGGGCCATCCGTTCGATTTCGCTCAGGCCTTTGGCAATTTCCATCGCGCCGATGATGCCGCCGGCCGCATCACGGATGGGGCGGCCAGTCGCAAGATAGCGGAATCGGCGGCCTTTGCTGACCAGGCTTTTTTTAACGTCGGTATATTTCCGCCCGTTCAGGCAGCCGATAATATCGAGATCCGGGAGGTCCAATGCCCGGATGTCCCGGCCGATGTCCCTGTCGGCATCCAGATCCAGCGCTTTCAGAGCAATGCGATTGATGGTTTTCAGACAGCAATCGGCGTCAATGGAAAACACCCCGTCACTCATGTTGTCAAAAAGAACTTTGAAGCGGTTCTCACGCTCCTCATAGGGAAGTGTTTCGACAAGCCGGATCTGTTCCAGCCCTTTGATCCGGCTCAGACGCTCTAGGATATGGGTGGCGGTATCATTCCGTCTGGAGGTTTCGAACGCCACGTAGACCAGGGCATGGTCTCCCGTCTGAACAACTTCCATGGAGTGGATGCTCATTTCAAAGCTGGCCAGCAGCGCAGAGATGTCAGCGACAATCCCGACGCGGTCGATGAATATGAGCTCACTTTTCAATCGCATTTGTGCACCTTGAAAGCCGCCGGCCAAGGGGCGTATAGGCAGGTTGGCCCTCGGGGCGGAGCGAAGGCAAGGTAAGGGACGGATGTCAGAATCTTACAAGCTTTGACCGAGTGTAGCAGTGGGAAAATTTATTTGAGATCAATAATTAACAACATAAGGCTCAAGTTTAAATTTTCACCAAAATTTTTTACGATTCCTTAAACCCACTTAAATTATCTGATCAGGCGACTCAATTCTTACAAACAAAGTACCACGAAGCCTGAGGTACATAATAGAATTAAATCTGCCTGGTGAACGCTATGCACATTACGGCCTCGGTATCTATCAACGACGACGCGTCGGTCCTGCACCACGACTACGGCGTGTGGCTTGAAAAGCTGGCGCCTCATGCCCCGGTCTCCTACTACCGGCACAGCGTGGGCGAGGACAATGCGGACGCCCACATGAAGTGGCAGATCATGGGCCGCGAAGTGGTGGTGGCCATCACCGCAGGGCACCTCGATTTCGGCACCTGGGAGCGGATCTTCTACGGCGAGTTCGACGGCCGCCCGCGCAAGCGGGTGCGGGTCAAAATCATTGATGATTAAATTTGACGGCTTGGCCAAGCGCTTGCTATCGGTGTTTGGCTTCGGCGCCTGCCGCGGCGGCGCGCGCAGCAGACCTCGTTGCTTGGGCTTGCAAGCCTCCCGCTTGGCTGTCTGACCAAACGTTCCGATTGCCCATGGCTATTTTCGAAGACAGGCCTTCGTCCCCGTCCCCACGCATACTGCACGCCCATTCAGTCGCTGAACACGAATCAGCAAATGCAAGCGACACAATTTAATAAATGATTACAGATAGATATTGCTTTTTTCAAGGTTCCCTTACCTTGACACCAAATAAAGGATTGTGCCATAAAACGGAACTCTGGACAGGTCCCGGCTTGGAATGGAAGCGCTTTTTGAATATCGCCGCCGAACCGATTCAAAAACGATCCCGCCAAAGATCGGCTGACGCTAACCCACCGGTTTTTCACGACGCGCAAAGGAACGATTGATGAGTGACAGCAGACTTGCCAAGATTCTCAAATCCGGACAGTTCGCCTTTACAGGTGAGCTGGGCCCTCCCCGGGGATCCAACGTGGGCGCGGTCCGCGAAAAGGCCAAGCCGCTGATCGGGATGGTGGACTCGGTCAACATCACCGACAACCAGACGGCCATGGTGCGCATGTCGAGCTGGGCCGCCGCCTTGATCGCCATTCAGGAAGGCCTCGAGCCCAATTACCAAATGGTCTGCCGCGACCGCAATCGCCTGGCCATGCAGGCCGACGTTCTGGGCGCCTACGCTCACGGCATCGTCAATATGTTGTGCCTGTCCGGCGACCATCAGCAGTTCGGCGACCACCCCAATGCCAAAGGGGTCTACGATATCGATTCGATCCAGTTGATCGACATGGTCCGCAAAATGCGCGACGAAGGCCTTTTTCTGGGCGGCGCCAAGATCGACGAGCCGCCCCAGATGTTCATTGGCGCGGCGGCCAACCCTTTTGCCGAACCATTTGAATGGCGGGTGCATCGCCTGGCCAAGAAGATCGAGGCCGGCGCGGACTTCATCCAGACCCAGTGTATCTACAACATGGACAAGATGCGCGCATGGGTGCGCCAGGCCAACGACATGGGCCTCACCGAGAAGGTTTACATCCTCGCCGGCGTGACTCCCATGAAGAGTCTCGGTATGGCCCGCTACATGAAGGCCAAGGTGCCGGGCATGGACGTGCCGGACGAGATCATCAAGCGCCTGCAGGGCGTCGACAAAAAGAAGCAGGCCGACGAAGGCATCAAAATCGCCTGCGAGCAGATCGAGGAGTTCAAGGAAATGCAAGGGGTGGCGGGCGTCCATCTGATGGCCATCGAGTGGGAGCACCGCGTTCCCGAGATCGCCGAGCTTGCCGGCGTGCTGCCCCGCCCCGAAGTATAAGGAGGCGATCCGGCGTCCGGGCGGTGCGGCCGCATGGACGCTCAACGCGCTCACGGTCCGATGGGCCGACAGCTTCAGGAGAGATTCATGTACGATTTGGTTCGGGGCCCTTTTGTTTGGGTGGCCTTCATCGTGTTCATCGTCGGCACCGTCTATCAGGTGGTTCGGTTTTACGCCCTGAGTCGGGAAACATCCCCGTTTCGGCTGACCAAGCCCACCGGGGGGCCGCCCAAGACCGAGGCGCCGCCCGCCGAGCCGGTGCTGACCTTTGGCCAGCGCATGCGGCTCAGCATCGCCGGAACCAGCCCGGTCATGATCACCGTGACCACCGTTTTCCACGTCCTGCTGGTGTTGACCCCGATTTTTGTTCTGGGCCACAATGTCCTCTGGGACTTGGCCTGGGGCGTGAGCCCGCCGAGCCTCTCTGAGGCCTTCACGGACGTCCTGACCCTGATTGTGATCGCCGGCGGTGTCTATTTCCTGGGGCGCCGGCTGTTCATGGCCCGGGTGCGTGCTATCACCAGCGCCTATGATTACGCCATCCTGGCCATTGCCACCGCGCCTTTTATCACCGGTTTTCTGGCCTACCGCCACATTTTCGACTACGATACCGTGATCATTCTGCACATGCTGGCTGGCGAGATCATGTTGATCGCGATCCCGTTCACCAAGCTGGTCCATATGCCTTTTTTCTTCATCAACCGCTTCCTTCTGGTGCACGAAAACACCTTCGGCGCCGGGGGAACGCGGATCTGGCGTTAACCGCCTCTCAAGCTGGAGACTTCGATGAGCAGCGCGAACAACGATACGACGGTCGACACGGAAGCCATCCGAGAGGTGCTGGATGCGAACCGGGCCAAGATGAAAACCGCCCTGCGCGTCTGCGCCCACTGCAGCCTGTGCGCCGAAAGCTGTTTTCTGTTTCACGTGCACGACGGCGACCCGCGGTACATGCCGTCGCACAAGTTCATCAATTCGATCGGCCGGCTCTACAAGAAAAAAGGCCGGGTCGATCGCGAGGGCCTGGAGGAAATCAGTGAGATCGTCTGGCGGCGTTGCGTGCTCTGCACCCGCTGCTACTGCCCCCTGGGGATCGACATCCCCGAGATGATCGCCCTGGCCCGCAATATCTGCCGGTCCCAGGATGTGTATTTCCAGTGGGATCAACTCGAGCAGCCGGCCTGATGTGTATGGATTCGGCCCGGCCGGCCTGGTTTTGAAGAAAGGTAGCGCGACATCAATGCATCGAAAATCCAAAAAGACGCTCATTCTGCTGGCCGGCTTCCTCGTGCTGGCCGGGCTGGGGCTCTCCATCGCCTTTGCCCAGGAAGAGGTCATCAATTTGAACGCCGATCCGGCGACAGCCCGCCAACGGACACCGGTGGCCTTTTCCCATGAGCTGCACATGGGCCTCTACGAATGCCTGGACTGTCATCACAAATACGAAAACGGCGAAAATGTTCTGGATGAGGACGCTCTGGTGGAGGAAGCGCCGGAAATCGCCTGCGGGTCCTGTCACGACGACCAGGCCTCCATCGATCGCCAGCGGGCCTACCACCGTCAGTGCATGGGGTGCCACATCGAGGTGCGCAAGGCCGGCGAGGCCTCGGGGCCGGAGATGTGCGGCGCCTGCCATTTGCCGCCGGAAGCTTAAAACAGTGTCCGTCGCGAAAGGGCATCTCGCGGCACGAACCCGAAGCGGCCCTTTATCGGCGGACACGGACGGGAACATGTTATTCAATCGACTGGGAGGTCGTTCACGTGGTCAAAGCCAAGAAAAAACCGTTCGAGGAAATCAAGCAGGCGATTGAGGGCTACACCCGGGTGTTGAACATCGGGTGCGGCGGGTGTGTGTCGGTGTGTCTGGCCGGGGGGCAGAAAGAGGTGAACCTGCTCAACCTCCAGCTCAACGCCGCTTTAAGCGGTGAGAACAAGGCCACCCGCGTCGACAGCTTCACCGTGGAGCGCCAGTGCAACGAGGCGTTCCTGACCGATCTGGACAAGGTGGTGCCGCGCTACGACGGCCTCATGTCCATGGCCTGCGGCGCCGGGGTCCAGCTGATGGCCGAGCGCTATCCGGACAAACCGATTTTCCCGGCCGTGAACACGATCGCCATCGGCGTCGACCGGCAGATCGGCATCTACGAAGAGCGCTGCCGGGCCTGCGGCGAATGCGTGCTGGGTTATACCGGCGGCATCTGCCCGATCAGCCGCTGCGCCAAGGGCCTTTTCAACGGCCCCTGCGGCGGCACCAACAATGGCATCTGCGAGATTGGCAACGAGATCCCCTGCGCTTGGCAGGATATCTACGAACGCCTTAAAGCGCAGAACCGCGTGGCCGATATCCTGAAGATCAAAACGGCGATGCAGTGGCAGAACCAGACCCGGCGGATGATCGTCCAGGACGAATACGCGGCTCGCTACGAAGACAAAAAATAAGTGTGGCACCGGCCCAATGTCCGGGGCCCAAAAACGATTGGGGCAAACAAAGCCCCGAGAGGCTATAAAACCTCTCGGGGCTTTATGTTTTTGTACCGTAAGGGAGGGGGTCAGCTCTCGGCGCTGAGCTTCACCGCGCAGACTTTGAACTCGGGGATACCGGAAACCGGATCCAGGGCGGCGTTGGTCAGTTTGTTGGCCGCCGCCTGGGCGTAGTGGAAGGGGATGAACACCGTGCCGTCCACCGCCTGCGCCGACACCTTGACCAGCGCGTTGATGGTGCCCCGCCGCGAGGCAATGTTGACCCGCCCGCCGTCCTCGATGCCGTAGGTGGCGGCATCCTTGGGGGATATCTCCACAAAGCTCTCCGGGGCCCGGTCCATGAGGCCTTCCGAGCGCATGGTCATGCTGCCGGTATGGTACTGGTAGAGCACCCGGCCGGTCGTCAGATACAGCGGGTACTCGTCGTCGGCGGTCTCGGCCGGCGGCTGCCAATCGATGGCGTGGAAAACGCCCTTGCCGCGGGTGAACTGTGCGCTGTGCAGGATGGGCGTGCCCGGGTGCTCCTCGTTCAGGCAGGGCCAATGAAGCCCCTCCATCTCGATGCGCTCGTAGGAAATGCCGGCGTAAGAGGGCGTGACCTGCCTGATTTCCTCAAAGATTTCTTCGGCATTGGCGTAGGTCATGGGATAGCCCATGCGGGTGGCGATTTCGCCGAGGATCTTCCAGTCGTCCCAGGCCTCGCCCGGGGCTTCGACGGCCTTGCGCACGCGTTGGACGCGCCGTTCGGTGTTGGAGAATGTGCCTTCCTTCTCGGCGAAGCAGCGGCCCGGGAGCACCACGTCCGCCGTCTGGGCGGTTTCGGTCATGAACAGGTCCTGAACCACCATGAGCTCCAGATTGGCAAGGCTCTTCTCGGCATGGTTCAGGTCGGCATCCGAAACCAGCGGATTTTCACCGATGAT
>JASJCV010000188.1 GCA_030065275.1 Desulfobacterales bacterium
TGGAGCAGGATGAACCGCCTGCTCCGGTCGAAGCCGTATCAGAGGATGCGGTCCCAGACGAAGCCGTCGCCCGGTCGGCCCAAACGGCACCGGATGCCAGCCCGCATACCGATCCCGAGCTTGAAGCAGACCCGCCGTCGATCGCTAAGGCGCTGCCGGCGGGCGATCCCGCAGTTACCGGCACGCGCGAAGCCGACACGATGCCAGGTGAGACGGCGACTGCGGAACCCGATCCAGCCCCGCTGACGGCAGACGAGGCGGTATCCTCCGACGCACTGCCGCCCGCTGGCGATAACGTTCCGGAAACCCCGGCTCCGTCGAGCGGGGAATTGCCGGCTCCCGCGCCGCAGGTCGCAAACGAGGGGCCGGCGGAGCGCTCTGCCGTGGATACCGATATGTCCGCAGAGACAGCGTCAGGCGCCCGGGAGATCCGGGACGCGACCGCCGGCCAGGCGCAATCCACCGCTTCGGGTCACGTGGGCGACGCGGCCGAGACCGGCGCCCCGACCGCGCCGCTGGAGGACGCATCGCCCCCTGCGGAGCGTCCGCTCGAATCTCAGGCGGAAGAAGACCGTTTCAGTGCGGTGGTGACATCGCTGACCGAAGTTGCCAGGGGGGCCGCCGCGGCAACGGACGACGGGGCGCCCATGCCTTCCGCGTCCGGTGCACAGGGCGGCGAAATTCAGGAAGAGGATCTGCCCTCCGGCCCGACCGAAGAAGACGCGGCCCCGACCGGTGCGGCGAACGAAGACGCCGATGCCCCCCCTATGGCCGAGGCGAAGCCGCTGCGGGGCGCCGGGGCGCCGCCGGAGCCCGTGACCAGCATGACATCGGATCAGCACGCCGTCCCGCCGCAGGAACCGTCGCCCATCGACCGCGTGCGGGTGTCCCCAAAAGCACTGCAGAAAAAGGTGGCCTTCATCGGCTTCTTCAGCCGGGCCGTCAATATCGACGCTGAAACCAAGGACGGTCTGGAGGCCTATCTCTGGCCTGCTCTGGAAGACGAATGCCGGGATGATCTGACGATCCTCCGGCGGGGCGACACCGGCTACCCCAGCGCCCTCGACAGCCTGGTGCGGGATCCCTTCGGGCGGATGAACAGTTTTGAACTGGTCACGCTGGCCCGGTTCAGCGGTCTGAATGCGGTCGTTGCCGGCACCATCATCGACATCCGGGTCGCGAACGCCCTTAGCGGCATCCTGTGGTACAAATCGCCGCAGGGCCAGCTGCGCGTCACGATCCTGGTGGAGGTCTTCGACGCCGAGACCGGAACGAAGCTATTTGACCGCACCTATATCCGCGAAGAGGAAGTGAACGAACTCGAGCCCGATGCGGACGGGCGCCTGCGCCCCGAAGACCTGCCGATACTGGAAGCGACCCTTAAAAGCGTGGCGCTGGAGATGGGCGAGGACGTCTGTGATGCCCTGGAAGACCAGCCCTGGCGTGCCTTTGTCTCCGGGATCGACGGCAGCCGCGTCACCCTGTCCGCGGGTCGGGGGGTGGGTTTGAAGCCGGGCAACATCTTTGGCGTCTATAACAGCCAGATCATCGACGGATTGAACAACCAGCAGTTTTTCCTCACCGGCGAGAAAGTGGGCCGGATTCAAATTCTCCATGTCTATCCCGACCGCTCGGAGGCCATTCTGATCGAGGGCCGGGACCTGCGCGACTACAGCGTGGTCATGCCGGAATAGTTTCGCCGCGTTGCCGTCAGCACCTTCTCGTAGGCGTCGATTTTTTCCATGACCTGCTCCAGGCTTTCCAGTCTCTTGATGGATTCACGAAAAGCGCTGCAGCCGTGCAGCCCCTTCACGAACCAGCCCAGGCGGCTGCGCATCATCAGGCAGGCCGGCCGCTCCCCCAGGTAGTTGACCGAATCGGCCGCATAGCGTCGCATGATGCGCAGGCGGGCGTGGATATCGGGCGGCGGCCGGTGCCGGCCGGCGAGAAGGTCGCGAATTTCCGCAAATATATAGGGATGGCCGATGGCGGCCCGGCCGACCATGACCGCATCGCAGCCGGTCTGCTCCAGCATCTGGACGGCGTCCTCGGCCTTTTCGACATCGCCGTTGCCGATGACCGGCAGGGACGTGGCGTTTTTGATTTGGGTGATCAGGGACCAGTCCGCCCGTCCGCGAAACCCCTGGGAGGCGCTGCGCGGGTGGACGGCCAGGGCGTCCACGCCGCATTCCTCGGCGATGCGCACCAGGTCGAAGGCCTGATCGCCGCTGCGGTCCCAACCACTGCGGATCTTGATGGTCAGGGGGACGCGGATGGCATGGCGCACAGCCCGCAGCAGCGCCCGGGCCCGGTCCGGGGTGCGCATTAGGGCGACGCCCGCACCGGTTTTGACGATTTTTTTAACGGCGCAGCCGAAATTGATATCGACGATGTCGGCCCCGGCCGCGGCGGCGATTTGAGCCGCATCGGCCATGATGACCGGGTCGGAACCGAAAATCTGGATGGCCAGGGGTTTGTCCTCGGGCGTCGTGTTCATGAGCTGATGGGTCTTGGCCGCGCCATAGACCAGCCCGTTGGCGCTGACCATTTCCGAATACACCAGCCCACAGCCGGCCTCCTTGGCCAGCAGTCGCAGCGGCAGATTGGAAATGCCGGCCAGCGGCGCGAAGGCGAGATTGCAGGTTAGTTTGACGGTGCCGATTTGCATGCCGATTCCGTTGTGTTCCCCCGCTGATGCGGGGCCTGAGGCCGGGCGTAGCAGAACAGACAGTCGTGGTAGCATGGCTGCCGGTGGTAGCTGCCGATGTCGACGGCCAGATTGCAGCCGCAGCCGGCGGAGACGCGTTGGCCGCGGTCGCGTGTGCGCTTGAAGTGGGGCCCGTAAAGGCGGGCCAGGCGGTCCCCGGGAATGCACGCACCGGGACGCACACCGCCGTCCGCTCCCAGGACCTCGAGAAGGTCCGCTTCACAGCAGGTGGCGAGCGCGATGCCGCAATCGTTCAGGGTGGCGGCCATGCGTTTCAGCACCGCCCGCTTGTCGGGCAGGCCCGGCGCCTCGAAAATGATGCCATGGCGCTGCGCACGTCGCCGTACCTTGGGATAGAGGTCGACAAAGCTCGTGATGCAATGCCGGACCCCGAGGCGTGCCGCCGCACCGGCGATCCGGGCCAGCGCTTCGAGGTTGTTTTCCTGAGGGGACGACGGCGAGCGACGGTAGAAGCAGATGGGGTCGAATCGCCAGATCAGCGTCTGCGGCCCGAAGCGTCGCACCAGTTCCCCCAGCTGCTGCAATCGCGCCTCCAGCGGGGGCACGTGGGGCTCCAGGCAGGCATCGTCCGCATTGACGGTGAAATTGAAGAAAAGATGGTAGCCCCGGCGCACCAGCTCTTCACCGATATTGCGGCGCAGAAAGGCGTCGAAGTTCTTGGACCACAAAACGATGCTGTGAACCTCGTGCGGCCGGGCGGGGACCCATCGACGGCGTCGGTTGTAGGGATTTTCGACTTCGAATCCCCCGCTGTGCAGGCCCGCCATGAACCAGTCCAGGTAAAAGGCGGGGATATCCGTCCGGCGGGAGGCCGACAGTATGGTCGGGTATTTCGGTTGGGAGGGATCCATATAAAAAGGGGCGCCGCGCCCCGTTCGCCGGAAGATCCGGCCGGGTCATGTTTTTTTGAGGTCGGCCAGGGAAATGACATTCGTGCGGCCGTTTTCAGGCGTCACCGTGGCGGCGTCCTCCGGGTCGGCCTCGGCCTCCGGTTCGGCCGGCGCTTCGACCTTCTCCAGCCGCACCCGCTTGCCGTTCATGGTAAATTCCTGTCCGTCGATATAGACGTCGCGTAGAATCCAGGTGACGGTTTGAGGCGGCACCTGGAGCATCAGCAGTTTGACGTGATACCAGTCCGGTTTGCTATCCGTGAGAATGGACTCGATCCGCGCGAATACCATGGGATTGTCTTCCAGATAGATCAGGACCAGATCGTTTTCAGCGGCCATGTGGGGGCATCCTTTCGGGATTGCATCGCAAAATAAAAGGCCTTCAAACCCCAGATCGGGACAAAAAGCAAGCCCTGGTGCCCCGATGCCGCCACCCTTGGCGACGGCCGGCAACGTTACAGGTGGTCCCTCATCCCTTCATGCCCTCCGTTTACTTGCCGATATATTGTGATATAAATGCAATAGTAGCGAAAACAGGCAGATGACGAACGGCGCCGTGCTCGAACGTGCGCCGTTTGCCGGTGACCGACATCATTCGGGAGAAAAGGCATGCAAGCGAAGCCGTTTAGTTTGATCCTCATTGCCGTCGCCGCGGTCTTGATCGCGGGGTTCAGCCCGGCCGCCGCCGAGGCCCAGGCCGAGGCCTCCAACGGGCCCCAATTGCTTATCAAGGTTCGCAACATCGACCAGTTGTTGAACGATATCGAACGCCTGATGCCCGCAGGCACAGGCGTGGCCCCTTCCCAGCAGACGGCCATGCTCCGCGGTATGCTCCAGGGTACGGAATGGATCGACCCCGATCGCTCCATCGTCGCGGGCATGACGGTGAAAGGCGATATTTCCAGCTGGATCGCCCTGATTCCCTTCCGTACGGCCAATGCCAATTTCCAGACGGCCTACGGCGCCATCGCCGGTGACGACTATTACCTGATGGCCCTGCCGCCCCAACCGGGATTTGGGGTCGCCCCGGATGTGAAGGCCAGCCTGCTCGCCGCTTCCACGGATGCGGCCGCCAGCGGTCTGGTGGTCGAGGCGGCCGCCAGCGAGCTTTTGGCCATGGCCCAGCCCAAGATTGCGGCGGCCATTGCCAGCCAGGCGGCCAACCCGGCACAGCCGGGCGCAACGGCCGTGATGTCGCCCACCGAGACCCAGGCCATGCTCACGGATATGCTCAAGATGTTCGAGCAGATGGAAACCGTGCGCTTGGGCCTCGACCTCACCGGCGATGCCTTCACGCTGCAGTTCGACGTCGATGCCTGGCCCGACAGCTTTCTGGCCGGGCTCCTCATCGATCGGGGGGACGATGTCCGCCTGGCGGATTACGATGTCGCCATGCCAATGCAGTTTCGCTCGCGGGCTTACAATGTACCCGGCATGATGCAGCTGGCCGCCTCGGGTTTCGGACAGATCTACAGCCAGATGGGCCTCGATTTCGACGAAATGGCGGAAATGACCAAAAGCTTCACCGGCGAGATGGCCGGCGGCATGACGGCGGACGCCGATGGCATGGGCTACGAAATGGTGTATGTCCTGCAGCCGGGGGTCGACGGCCAGGCCTTCATCCTCGACACCTACCTTCCCTGGTTTGAACGCTACAACCGTCAGATGGCGGCCTTCGTGGCCCAGCAGGCCAACCAGCCCCAGGCGCCGCCCCTCTATGAGCGCACGGCCGACACGATCGTGGAGGGGATCAAGGTGGTGGGCGTGAAAACCAATTACAACGCCATGCTGCCGCCGGGCGATCAAACCATGTCGACCGCCCTTGCCGGCGTCGAACAGATCTTTGAAACCCGTCTGGCGGCTGTGGGTGACCTGGTGCTGATCGGTCACAACGATGTGGTCATGGCCGACCTGATAACCCGGGCCCGCGGTTTTCAAACCGCCCCGGCCCAAGGCCCCATGGCGCGCTTTGATTTCGATCTGGCCGCTTTCATGCAGGGGCTTCAGGACATGCTGCCGCCGGGCGAGTTGCCGACAACCCTGCCGTCCGATCTGGGTCGTCTGACCATGCAGGCTGAAATGCAGGACGGTAAGCTGGCCACCCGAACCCGATTCAATGTCGCCGACCTGGCTCAAATGGGACAGGCTTTCAGCGCGCTGGCCGCCCGGCAGGCGGCTGTTGCAGGCGGCGGCGCCGAGGCCGGCGCGCCGGTCCGCGAGGCGTCGACCGCTCCCGCTGCCAAGCGCCCCACCGATACCCCCGCTTACTGGTATCGCCGCGGCGGTCTGCAGTCGGCCTACGGCGCCTACAACGCCGCTGCCAAGAGCTATCGCAAGGCCATCGGGCTGGCGCCGCGCTATGCCGATGCGCATTTTCAGCTGGGTGTGGTGTACGGGGAAATGCGTCAATTCGAAGCGGCCGTCATGGCCATGACGCAGGCCATCGACCTGAATGACGACCAAAGCGCCTTCTATTACGGCCGTGGTCGGGTCTATCTGCTTGCGGGCCAGGAGGAGATGGCCATGCGGGATTTCATGGAAGCCGGCTTCCGCGGAAATCCCGACGCCCGCGCCTACCTTAATGCCGCGGGGGTTTCCCTGGAATAGACCCGGTCGAGGCGACCCACGGCGTCTTTCGGGGCGCGGTCGGGCGATAGCCGGCAATCTGCAGGGCATGGCACCATTTGCTTAGTTGTCGCGACCACAGCAGGTGGCCCAGATGAACCGGCTCGGGATTGGCGCTGTAAAATCCGATGCGCACCGGCGCCGCGATGAATTCGGCCAGGGGAAGAGCGAGGGGCGCGAGCCCCTCCCGGCGGGCCGCCGCTTCGATGGCTGCCCGCAGACGCTGCCGGGCGGCGTCCGGAGCATCGCCGCCCGGGCGCGCCTGCATGGCCACGATCCGCTCCACCAGCCCCCGGTCTTCAAATTCCGCCGCCAGTGCCTCGATGCCCACCGGCGGCAGCACGGCCCACCACAGCAGGGGATTCTCCAGCGCTTGCACGACCCCTTCGATGTTCAGATTGTCGACCGCCAGCATGAGCCGCAGTATCCCGGCCCCCCCGACCCGCAGTTCGAGATGCCCCTGCCAGGCGTTTGCCCGGGCGGGTCTTTTTTCCATGCGCAGATCTAAATCCAGTTCCAGGCGCGTGAACCCCAGGTCGCCCAAGGCCGTCTGCAAAGGCGCGGCGGCCGGGTGCGTGGCCGCAACGAGGACGTTTTCCAGCGCGAGGGCAAACCGGTGGGGCAACGGACGGCCCGGTCGGTAATCGCTCAAGGTGGCTCGGGCGACCGTTATGGGCGCGCCCGTTCCGGAGGGCTTCAGGGTCACTTCCCGGAGGGCGAGGCCCAGGGGTGCCAGCTGGATGTCAAAACGGGTGTAGTCGATGGCCTCCAGCGCCGGGGAGGCGGAGGCGGCCGAGGAAAGGTGAGCGTTCACCTGATGGCGCAGAAACGCCCGCAAGCCGGCGTAGACGGCGACGCCCAGGATGATCGCTGCGGCCAGGTATGGCAGGGCGCGCCGCATCATGGCCGCGCGCCTGTCCGGCTCGCGCGCCTGACTCGGGCGGCGGCGGTCATGACTTCCCGGCGTCTGCCCGGGGTTGCTCCCGGATGACGGCTTCGGATGTGCGTCCGTCCACCTGAATGACCAGCGGACGGGGCAGCCGCAGATGACGCAGATAGGTCGTACGGGTCAGGTCGGGTTGGTGCTCGAACCAGTCCCATTTCAGGTGGCCGTGTTCGGGCTTCTGCAGCGTCAGGTAGACGATGCCCAGGGATGTAAGATTCTGGAAAAAATGCGAACCCTGGGACGGATCGGCCTGGATGCGGGGG
>JASJCV010000189.1 GCA_030065275.1 Desulfobacterales bacterium
CGGTCCCGCCCCACGCCTTTGTGGAGCAGATACCCCTTTACTTCCCCGGCGCGCCGAAGCCCCAGGGCCATGTTGTTCTCTGCATTGCCCCCTTCGCCACAGTGGCCTTCGATGACCACCTTGAGCTCGGCGTGCTGGCGCAGCCATTGGGCTTTCCAGTCGAGAAGCTCACGGGCCTGATCGTCCAACCGGTGCTTGTTCTTGGCGAAAAAAATGTCTTCATAGATGAAGCGGTTGCGTTCGATTTCATATTGCCGGCGGGCCTCCCGGTCTTCCATGGTCGAAGCTGCTGGCGCAGGGTTTGGCGCAACCGGCTCCGGAGCGCTCATTGTTTCCGGCGCCTCCGTGGCCGGGGTGGTGGCGCAGGAGGCCAGTAGTATGACGGTGAAAAAAAGAATGACATTCAGCTTGGCAAGCGCCTTTCGCATATCTCCCCCTTCTTAGGGCTGTGGCGGTAAAACGGTGGGGCGGACCGCTGTCGGCCGCCTCCGGGTCGATGCCAGGGCCGGAATTCCGGAATGTCCGTGGCTTTGACCGCGCCCCGGACCCCCAACGATCCCGACGGCTTTTTCCTGGCTGTTTTTTTACTTATACTCTATTTCTTCTTATGCTTAAATCCCTTGACAGTCAAGCCAAAGTGCTCGAAGATGCAGGCGATTCGGCATCTGCGCCAGTTTTCGGCCCTTGCCGATTCAACCCCGATTGCCGATCGCCCGTCTTCCACTTCTAGTGCGGAGTATTCCTTGACGGCCTTCTCTCGCCCAGCGCTTGGCCCCGGCATCTTTTGGGGCCTTTCGTCTTTTCAAATCCTGGCCATGTTCCGGCGCGGATTGTTCTACGCCTATCTGTCCGTTTACCTGCGTTACTACCTGGGGCTCAGCGTTACGGCAACCACGCTGTTCGCAACCTTGCCCATGCTGGCCAACATCGCCGCTCAGAATCTGATCTGGGGCCGGCTTTCCGACCGTTACCAGCGCCGCCGGTCGTTCATCATCGGAGGGGAATTGTTGGGTGCCGTTGGCACGGTGGCCGTCTGGTATGCGCACACCTTGGCGGTGTCGCCGCGCGTTTCCGCCTGGATCGTCATCGCCGGACTGACCGTGGTGGAATTCTTCTGGGCCATGTCCAACATCGGATGGAGTGCCCTGATCACGGATCTCTATCCTCCGGAATCACGGGGGGCGACCCAGGGCCGCCTGACCAGCATCGGCGCCCTCGGGCGCATTGCCGGGGTCTGGATCGGGGGACTGCTCTACGACGGCCTCGGCCGTCATTTCCCCGGCTGGGGATTTGCGCAGGGGGCGCTGTTTTTTGTGGCGGCCGGGGTCATGCTGATTTCAACGCTCCCCATGGCCTTCATGCCCGAGGGCGGTATCGCCAGCGGCGAGGCAGATGCCAAGCGGGTTGCCGACGGCGTCCCCAGCGCGTCATTTAGACGCTTCACGCTGTTTCTGATCGCCATGGCCCTGATCAACTTCGGCCGCAATTCCGTGGTCGTCATTCAGTCCCAGTACCTCTTCCTGGATACGGGATTCGCGGTAACCAGCCGCACCCTGGCGCATATCTTCAACACCGAATCCGTGGCCATGATTATCACCGGCTTCCTCGTCGGGCGCGTCCTGGACCGAACCGGCAATGCCTGGGGAATTCTGATCGGTACCGCGATCGGCCTGACCTACCTGTTGACCTTCGCCACCACCGAGCGCATGATCCTGGTCTACATGGCCAGTTTTCTGAAAGGCGCCTCCGAGGCCATGATCGTGGCCGCCGCCTATGCCGCGGCCTCGGTCATGATTCCGCCCCGGCAGCGGGCCCGCTGGTTCGGCCTCTTCAATGCCACTTTCTTTCTGAGCTGGGGGTTGGCCGGCACCCTGATCGCCGGGCCGCTGGTTGATGCCATGATCCGCTTCGGCCAGGCGCCCGGACTCGCCTACCGTTTCAGCTATCTGGCCGCATTCGGCCTGACCCTGGCGGGCGGGGTTCTGCTGGGGTTGCTTTTCTTCGGCCGCCAGCGGCCACCGACGCCCGCGACCGGATAGCAATTTCGGGAAGCAAGGCGAACGTTGCCGAACTGGCGGATAAACCGGGCGATTTCGGTCTTGAGCCCAGTGATTCCCTCGAATGGGGGTAGGATCCACCGACACCGTTTTCAAGGGCCTTAATCTCGGCCTGGACGGCTTCAGCCGGAGGCGGCAAACCCGGCGCGCGCACCTCCATGCGGATGAAGACCAAGCCGGTTTCAGCCTCAAGGCGGTCCACCAGGCGGCGCAGTTCGCGGATACCGGCCCGGCCGAAGCTTTCGATTCCGCAGGCCGCCGCCGCCCGGCGCACGTACGCCTCGCTCCAAGGCAGAATGGTCTATTGCTACAATCAGGCGGTGCGGCATGAGCGTCAAGATGCGGGCGTGCCCCGGGTGTCGTCCCCGTGCGCCAAACCGAGGTGAAACAGGGTGGCCCCCACCGGAGCGAAAGACAGGAGCGCCAAATTCAACAGCGGCACCAGGAACAACACCCCAAAACCCAGGTGAAACAACAGGTGCCGCTTGAAGATCGCAAAACGGTCCTTGAAGGGAAGCAGCTGGCGGGCCGGCACCAGATCGGTGTAATCCCAGGCCAGAAACAAAGCCGCAACGGCCGGGGAGAGAATCGTTACCACCGGGCTCAAAGGGGTGAGCCAGCCCAGCGCCATGAGCGCCAGCGCCAGAAGGACGGGCACGACGGTGCGTGGGATTTCCTGGCGCACCAGAAAAATCAGATGCTGGAAATACGGCATGGACGGCGGGGGGACTTCTCTACCGGTGACGCGCTTCTCCGTTATGCGCGACATCAGATCCATGATGACCACGCTGAACAGAATCTGGGCGATGAAATAGCCGACGACGGTGGTTGCGCCCAAAAGGATGAGCGAAAGGAGCCAGGACACCAGATACCAGATCCAAACCAGCCAGATGCTGGCCGGTTTGGACCAGATGAGGTCGATGATGTCGCTATGAAAGGCAAGGAAAAAAGCGACCGCCGCCGCGAAGACCAACAGCATAACGGCGAATCGCAACAGGCCCAGCATCAAGAGCCGGGGTGTGCGCAGCCCCAGAAGAAAACCTTCGAAATTGAGTTTGATACCTCTAATGAAGCTCATATCAGCTCCTCATGGGATTCGCCGCCCCGCAGGGGCAGCGGAACGCCGGCCCTGCTCGCGGGGCGCAGACGGGCGCGGGTGTCAGGCCAGCGGGTCGTATCCCGGCTTCTTGAGCAGCTGGTCGGCCTTTTCCAGGATCTCGGGAATGTAGACCTCCTGGGTCCACTCCTCCGGGAGCACTTCTTCGACCGCGATCGACACCGATCGCTCGGCGCAGCCGGTGTGGGTAACGACCGCCCGGGTGATGTCCGCGGCCAATTGCTCAAGCTCGGTCCGGGATCTTCCCGGATAAAGTTTCACGCTGACGTGTGGCATGCGCTCCCCTTGCGGTCATGGCCGGCCGCAATACGTCGGATGGCAATGGGTCAGCTTTTCAGCCAACGTTTGATTTTGGACTTGACCGCAGCCATCAACGGGCGATCAATGGCCACCCGCAGATAAAGGTCTCCAGCTTCGGCACCGCCCCGTCCGGGTTCGCCCAGACCGGTCAGCCGAATCCGCTGGTTTTCACGCACATTCGGCGGGATTTTCACAACCAGCTTCTTTCCCTGCTGGCGGTAGTAGTACGCATAAGGCCCCCCGTTGCGGGCCTCCTCCGGAGAAAGGTGAATCACCGCGTTGGTATCCTTCCCGCGCTGCGGCAACCGCGCGCCCAGCAGTTTCTCGGCCATGCGGCGACCGAGGCGGCCCAGTCCCTGGCCGTCGCCCCGTCGAAGGCGCCGCCCATGCCCCGGGGAATGACGTCCGGTGAAAACGAATCCCTTGAAGAACATGCCCGGCCGTTTAACCTCGAAAGAGCGGTAGCCGGGGCCGTAGAATTCTTTGAATACCTCCTCGTAGTGGCGAAATCCGTGAAGCCGGGTCAACTCTTCGAATACCCGGAATATATCGGAGCCGGCAAAGAGGTCCTCTTCCGAGTAGTTGCGCCGAAAACGATCGTGGGCCGCGGAGCCGAACTGCGTGCGTATGGCATCGTACTCCCGCCGCTTGGCCGCGTCCGATAGAACGGCGTACGCTTCGTTCACGGCCTTCATGCGGTTGACGGCATCGGGATTATCCTTGTTGCGATCCGGATGGTATTGGAAAGCCAGCTCGCGGTAGGCATTCTTGATCGCTTTGGCGTTCGCGGTCGGTTCGATGCCTAAAATCCTGTAGTAGTCCTTGGAGCTCATATGACACCATATCAGTGTTTGCCGAGCGATGGGGCTGTTCGGGTGCCTCCGGCCGGTCGGTAGCTGTTGCCCCCGTCTTTCTCGGCGTGGCGCCGCGATTGCTTTCGGCCCCGGCCGAGCGTTGTCCATTTTGGCGGCCCCACTTCGCAAACCGGTGTTTCCGCGGCCGGTCGATTTCGGCGCGTCACGCCCCGGGCGCGAAACGCGACCGGCGGGCAGGGCCTGATGGGTTTAGAGTCGTTTTATATCAGTCGCAAAGGGAGCTCAAGGGAAAGATCGCACCGGCCGGGTCAACGGACCGATGACACTCACCGCGCATATGCCCGCAACTCCCCGAAAGTTATACGCCGCTCCTTCGGCCGGGACCGCTCCCGGGCCCGGGCGCGGCGGTTTCAATCGACATCCTGAAAATCCTTGAGGCGGATGACCTTGTCCTGGCCCGGGCGTTTGATCGGCCTGCCGGTCCGCGCGCCCCGCAACTTGGCACGGCGTAATTCGCCAATCAGTTTCTGTAGCTTGGGGCTATCCTCGATGGCCGTTTGAATGTCGTTCTTGAGCTTTTTCCACTCCGCAAGGAGGTCTTGGGTGTCGAGTTCAAGTTCGAGCAGGCTGGCCAAGGTGCCGACAGTCGCTGCGACGAGACCGGGATGCGTGGTTCCCTCGAGATAATACGGGCAGTGGGTCCAGATGCTGCTGGCCTTGAGGCTGCGCTCACAGGCCTTGCGATGAAGGATCGAGTGGATGGCCGTGGGGCCGTAGTAGGTCACGGGCCGGATGTGAAACGCGTCCAGTTCCTTGAGGTGGTCGGCATCGGTGGCGAATGCCGATAGCACGGTGTCCGTGTGAAGGACGCCATCATACATGCTGCCCAGTGAAATGAATTCGGCCGCTCCGACACCAACGGCGAGATCAAGGAGCTGCGAGGCGAATGCATCCCAGCATAAATGCGGTTCCTCGGCCACGAGCACCAGAAGGTCGCGCCGGCTTTCCGGTATTCTCGCGGCGAACAAGCCGCCATGGTCAAAACGGAGCGAGTGCATCAAGCCGTCCCGGATGGTCACGGTGGGTCGATTTTCGTCGAATCGATAAAAGGCGTCCGGTTTCAAGGTTCCGAATCGCCGCGCACCGGTCAGACGGACCAGGTACGCGGCCGATCCCTTGGCCACGTTCAGGGCATTGCCCCAGCCCCCCAGACCGGCCACCATCACAGGCTGCCGTAAATCCGGCCAGCTTTTGATCTCAAATCCGGAAAGGTTCATGGTCGAATACTCAACGGCCCAAGTCGTTGTCATTCACAATCGGCGCGCCCATCGGATGGCGATAACACAACCCGCTTCCCTGCGATGATCAGAATCCAGGGGCAGGCGGCGGGTGGACCAAATCAAACCTGCGACGCCACGGCTACCCCTGTCGGTAGGATACCAGCTCCCAAAATTCCCGAATCGTGTCGTGGCGAAGTATCCAGACACCGCTGTCATCCGTCTTTAGTTTGAAATAGCGATGGTCGGGGGCGAGCCAGCGATCAAGTACTTCGGTGACATCCCGATATCGGTCTCCCAGACGGAAGCGCCGCGGGGTCTCCTCGCCGCGATAACCGGCGTAACACACCACATCGATCTGCATACCGGCGGACCTGATTTCCTGAGGATGGTGGTTGGAGTACCGCCCGGATACCGGCAATTGTGACTTGCATCCGAACGCGCTTTTCGCTAGTTGTAATGCTATTGATCATTGGAGGAACCGCAAGGGTCTGCGATCATCGTTTCGTTATCCGGCGCGCAGGCCTGCCGATTTAAAACACGCACGCCGCGGCCGCTGCCCCGCCGGGTCGAGCCACGGCCGCCCGACACCACAGGACCTCGCCTCGATGCCGAATTTGCCCCGCATGGATTCGCTTGCCGCCCGTACCTCGGGGTGGCCGGTCACCCTGCTTTTGTTCGTTCTTGTGTCTCTGATCGATTGTCTCGCGGTCACCAAGGCAGCGGCCGGGATCAGCCTCTACGATCAGTTGGCCACGCCAGCGCATCCTTTTTTCCTGAAACTCCGAACCCATCGCGGCCCGTTGGCCCTTGGAGGCGTTCGGGGCAGCTTCTGGATAGACGACCAGAAAGTCGGCATCGTGCTCACGGGGGCGGATGGCTATGGATTTCTGAAATACACCGCCCCGAGCACCGGCACCCATGTCTTGTCGGCACGCACGGCGGCGGGCGATGCCCAAGCGCGTCTGCATATCGTCGCACCCACCACGGCCGTGGTGCTCA
Source organism: Desulfobacterales bacterium (assembly GCA_030065275.1). GTDB lineage: Bacteria > Desulfobacterota > Desulfobacteria > Desulfobacterales > UBA5852 > JABZFP01. The sequence goes on from JASJCV010000189.1 coordinate 6,569, forward strand.
TCGAAGCGGAAGCCCTGCTCTGGCAGATGCAGGTCTTGAATCGGAAGCTTTCCGCCGACGATGCAATGGCACGGATCGCCGCCGATTTTGAGCTGGCCTATCTCTGCGCCCCGACCGGCCAACCGGCGATAAAACCGTTGCTCAGCAGCCGGGGGCTGCCCGATGCGCTTGTTCTGGCCGGCAAGGATCGCAACCAGTTCAAACGGCTGGCCAACCGGGGCGTGCGCATATACGCCGTGGTGGGCTCGGCGCGGTTTGTCGACTCCGCCCAGGGATACGGTCAGCACTATTTCAGTTTCGAAAAAAGTGACAAAGCCCGGCACGTAAAGCACTGGGAGGATCTGATCGACCAACTTCAATCAGAGGAAAAGCCCCCGTGAAACGCTGGCGCTGTATTATCTGCGGTTATATACACGACGGTGAGCAACCGCCGTATCGGTGCCCGATCTGCGGGGCGCCCCGTTCGATGTTCGAAGAGCTGCCGGTCGCGGACAAATCCTGAGACTGGCACGAATTGCCGCTTCGGCGCATCTGAATGATGACGCTGGCCAACCTTTTGTCGCCGCCCGCCTCAGGCGGCGCGGGCGAAGAGATCGGAGATGGTGATGGTTAGGCAAGGATTGAACCGGGGGAAGGCATCGTCGGCCCTCAGGACTAGCGGGAAGCGGAGCTGACCTGTTCGTCCACGCGCATCATGCGGCAGATCGCGTCAAACCGCAGCGGATGAATGCGGTAGAGTTCGCTTCCGGCATCGAAAGCCTTGAAGCGGTCCACCTCCGTGTTGTAGCCGGGTGAAATGACCACCTCGCATTGATTTTGCCACAGATGCGAAGCGCTAAGGTCGATGCCTACGGTAGCACTCAAATTGATG
>JASJCV010000190.1 GCA_030065275.1 Desulfobacterales bacterium
CACAAATTCAGCTCCGCTTCGCGTGCACCTCGCTTTAAGTTTTTTGCAATGCTGACAACCCTTCTTGCCAGCGAGTTCGCGTATATCCCTCCTATATGAATCGAGGGGTGAATGAAATTTCCTACAGTTTTTTCCTTCTAGATCCCAGTGTGAGCTTAAGCCGCACGATGAGTATTTGTGACCTGCGCTGCTATCGCCTCAATGTGCTCGCCTTGGAGGCGTACTCCAAGTGTTCGCCGTTTAGGCCATCTGACGCGTCTAACCGCTTCCGCTCCAGCTTCACTTCTCTGGCTGATTTCGCCAAAGCCTCCAGCAGTCCCATACCCTTCAATTGCACCTCGGTCATCATGCGAGCAAAGGCTCGACCTCGTCTTCGTTAGCTTTTCCCAGCCGCTTGTAGGTTTCACCCAACCCCTTGTAGGTTTCACCCAACTCGATGTAGACATCGGCAGACCGACGCAAAAGCATCAAACATTCCTCACCCAGCAGCTCGAGCATGCGCTCGACGACAAGCTTTTCAACACCTGGGGCAATGGGGCCGTCCGCGACAGGGCCCAGAATCTCTAACAGGCTGTCAACATTTTCGGAATCCCGCATGCGCTGAAAAAACGGGGTTATCAGCTTTGATTGTTCAATTATCAAATCACGACTCTTCTCTATCCATTTCATCGTCAGCATCGACCTGCTATCATGCAGGTACCTCACCACCCGTTCGGCCAGCCCGCCAACTGGTTTTCCTGTGGAATCCGGACCGGTTAGTTTCGGGCCTCCGTCGTTTCATGACGTCAGTGCTGAAACCGCCTCAGACCACGGTCCAGGCAAGACCGTACCAGGCCCAGTCCGTGCCCGAGAATCGTTTGATACGAATCTCGTAGGTACTTCCCGCCTGGGCGTCAAACTCGACGATCTCGAAGCTGTTGTCGAAGGTGGAGCTGTGCGCCACCAGAGCCCCCCCCAGGTAGACGTAGAGGTCCAGATCGACCGTCAGTTTCGACTCGGTCACCTTCACCGGCGGCGTAAGGCTCGCATCCGCCGTGTATTTGATCTTGCTGCTCCAGGCCAGGGCGGCCTTCAGTCGCCGCGCGCCGCTGGCCGGAACCTGGACCCGGTAGCGGAAATTCGAGGTACCATTCGCCCGCAGGTCCCTGGTCCGCAGCATGCCCACGTCCCACCCCCGGCGCACGGCGGCAGCATCACGCCGGGAGCGAACACGTGTTATGCGCGCCGCCTCTCCCGTATCCAGCGCCCCCGAGCCGTCGATACCGTCGGTCGTCGAGCTTGTCGCCGCTTGGCGCCAGGTGCCCCCGACGATGTTGCGCCCCGCGCTGGCGAGCAGGATCGCGCGGCAGCCTTCCGGCCAGGCTTTGAGGGTGGCATCGACCGACTGCACAACGGCGACCGTGCCGGCCACGGCGGGAGACGCAAAGCTCGTACCGGACTTGGTTTGGCCCGTTGCCGCGACGGTCGTGCCATTGGCGGACAGGTCGGGGAGTTCGCGATCATTATGAGCCGAGGACGGGTTTTTAAACACGGATTGAGAGCTCATCGCCGTGGCACCATCGCGGTGATTGCCGACCGTGATGCTGTTGAACCCCTTGTGGTTGACGTATTCCGTGGCGGGTCCGTTGCCTGCGGCCTGAACGACGGTGGGAAACGGCGGGTGCACGATCAGGTAGTCTTTTATCAAGTCGTCGGCCGAAAGCCCGGGATCCGTCTCTTCGCTCGATCGATGGAAGCTCTGGTTGACCACGGTACAGCGTTGGCTCACGACCGCCCATGCGAGGGCGTCGTTGCCATAGCTGTTCGCCGAGTAGGTCTTTGAATCCGGGGCGAAGCCCTTCGAACCCGAACTCTGGGTGTTCTTGATGATGGCCGTAACCAACTGGGCATGGTTGGAAGTGCCGGCGGTGTTGGTGTTGTCGAACCGGTCCTCGATGGTGAGGTCGGATGTGCTCGCCGGCGCGCGCTCCCAAATGGCGGCGCGTACATTGGCCCCTTTAAACCCCGCGGCATGCGCCGTGGCCGCACGCGCGTCCGCAATCGAGGTGCCCAGGTCGTCGAACCCCTCGGGTTCGTGTAGATACAATCCCGTCACTTCGGGAAGCCTGGACAGCGACGCCACCTGCTCTCGGGTGGCTTGGGCCACGAGGACGGGCACCGTCCCCATGTCGGCGCTCACCTGGACCCCCACCTGCTGAAACTGTCGCCGGGCGCGATCGAGCACCGGGCGCAGGCTCGCCCGCAGCGCTTCGGTGTAGCGATCCGCAGCCGGATCGGCCCGCCGCCGCGGCGGAAGGGCGCTCGTTTCCCGCGATGCCACCAGTAGAGGGCGCTCCTGCCCCGCGTCCTTGCGCGCGAGCTCATGTTCGTGGAAGATCCAGGCGAGAATCGGCACCCTACCATCACCGCGGAGCCGCTGGACGGCACGCGCCAGAACGGGGTGAACCTGCCGATGGCGCCTTATCCAGGCCCGTGTCTCGGCCTGGATCTTGGATTCCAGATCGACGCTGGCGCCGCGCGCATCGACGGCCCGAAGCGACGTCGTGTCGCGTGAAGGATCGTAGAGCTTGGCGGCTTCGATCCGTTCGCGCGTAAGCGGCAGTTCCACGCGGACGGTCTGCAGAACGCGCTCCCGACCCGGACCCGGTCCGGGTGCCGGAGGGATTTTAGGCCGGGGACGCGCCGCGCTGGCGTCATCCAGGCGCCCCATGGTCACCGGGCCAATAATCCCGTCGACCTGGATACGTTGCGCTTCCTGGAAGGAACGCACGGCCGTTCTGGTTTCACTTCCAAACTGACCATCGGCACCGAAACGGGGCAGCGGATAACCGAGCGCGATCAAGGCCTGCTGCACCTTGCGCACCGGTTCCCCGCGGCTGCCATGGCGCAGCTGGCGGCGCCCGTTCAACACATCCTGAAGGACGCGATCGCCCTGGAAGCGCCTCGCGCGCAATTGTCTCTCGACACGCTCGCTTAACCCCTTGCGGGGGGCCGGTGGTGAAACCGGCGGCGCAACGGGCTTGGCTGCAGGCGCCGGTGCAACGGGCGTTGCTGCGGGCGCCGGCGTCCAGGCCGCCGCCGCGCTCGGCGAGCTCACCGTGCTGCGGAAAAACGCAAGACTGTAACGGTTTGCGGGCCGCCCCCCGCGGGCGTCGAGCCCGGCAATGTGCTTCCACGACCAGTAGCGCGCTCCCCGGAGAGCGGCACTGCTGCGCAGCGTGAGCGTATGTTCGAGTTCCATACGCAGTATGGCGTTGGCGGACGATCCCGGCCATCGATTCCGTGAATAGGCGGCCAGCCCCATGATGGTCGGCTTGCCGGACGCCGCCACGGCTTCGGCAAGCTTTTGGACCGCACGATCCTGAATCCCGCGCGGCCCGTAGGGCGCACCGATACGGTGACTGCGGCGCGCCCGGTAGGCGGAATAGGCCTGCGGCACGATCACGTCGGCCCCCTGCACGATGGCCCGCATGTTGGCCGTGGGCATTGGATCCACCTCGCAGGTCACGGCGATCTCCAGACCGCTGCTCACCGGTCGAAGTGTACGGTACACGTACCGGGCCGCGTCCGTGTGGTTCGCGAACCCGCGGACCCGCCCCCTCCGCCACGTGCCTTCCACATCGAATTCGATGGCGTGGGCGCCGATGGCGGTTGCCAGCGGCGGCAACGACCGCACCATGTCGTCGATGAAACCCTTGTCAGGCCTCAACCACGACGTCAGCGTGACCCTGGTGCCACTGCCGGCGAGCCGCGATGCGAAACCACGGATGGTGGCCTCCGAGACGGCGCTGAAGCCAAAACGCCGCGCATCCACCCGGTTGATCATGATGCAGGCCTCGGAGAAGCCGAGGGCATGCAACAGGGCCGCGTGGGCCGCCCCATGGGAGACCAGGGCACGACCGCCGACATCGATCCAGACTCCCATGCGAAACCCGGCCGGGACGGTGATCGGCGTGGTCGCTGAGGGGGCGGTCTCGATCACCTCGTGGTCGCGCGCCTCCAATTCATCGAGCGTAACGGATTCGCCCGTCAAGTCCGCGAAAAAGCGGTCCTCAGAGGTTATGGAAAGCCCCTGTTCCTGCGGTTCGAACAATTCGTAGGCATTGCTGCTGTATCGGCTCATTATCTTTCTCCTGAATCGTTGCCCCCCTCACTTTGATCGAGGGCAACGATTTCCGGCTATGCGTAGCGACCGGCGTCCGGCAGGCCAGATCCCCCCGGCCCGGGCATCCTCCGGCGGCGTCGAACGATTCGCCCGTCATATCCCTGGATAGGGACACCACCCGTATCGGGTCCGCTGAAACCGGGAGAGCCCTGAATCGCGGGTGTGATCCTTACGCTAATGGATCCGCCACGGCTTTCATCCGGCGGCGCGATCGATGGTGGACCCGCAACACGTCAGCCTTCCCGAAGGTCCTCCGTGGCCAATTCACCGAGCGCCTCGTAAAGCGCAGTCAAGCGGTAGGCTTCCCCCTCTTCTTCTTCTTGCGGGTTCATATCGTCCGTGATCATCTCATCGTCGGTTTCATCCACGGCGTCGAGGTCGGTGCCATCTTCCGGCGCCATGGCATTTGCGAAGATGATTTCATCCGCCTCATCGCCGGGGCCGGGAGCATCGGCGTGGGCGGTGGCGATATCGTCGTTATCGGTCTGGTCGTAGCGCTGGTCATCACCGGCCTCGACGCGGACGTGATGCTCCTCAACCTCGAAGCTGTGGCCGTCGCCTTCCGTGACGGCCGATTTTTCGGTATCGGCCGTCCGGTCGTAAGCGTTTTCGCTGTCCATTGCGTAGGCTTCCACGGCGGCGTGTTCGAAGGGTTGCTGATCCGTGACCCAGCGAGGCGCCCATTCGGCTGAATGATCACGCGATTCATCGCGTGTGGCGATGACCTCTGCTTCCGGGGATCCACGGCGCCCGATTCGGCGGGCGGCCTCGACGGCGGCCACCGTATTCAGGTAACCGTAGCCGAGGCTGGTCGAGCTTCGCCCCGAACGGCCTGGGGGCGGATCCGCAGTTCCGACCAGTATCCGTCGAATCTCGACGATGGACAAAGGCCGACCGGCCGCCTGCATCATCAGGGCCACGGTACCGGTTACAAACGGAGCGGCCATACTGGTACCGGACTTGGCCGTGAGGCGCTCCTCCCCCTTCCATCCATCGGCCGGAAGGGAACGCGCCGCGCGAATTTTGTAGCCCGGCGCCACGAGTTCCGGTTTTTGGCGGCCATCCGCGGTCGGCCCCCGGCTGCTGAAGCGGGTGACCGGTCGATCCGCATCCGTCGGATCGTAGGCCCCCGTTGCGATGCCACGATAGCTGTTGCAGATCGTGTTGGTCGTGTACAAGGAGGTCGCCTGGCGACGTGGAAAGTGGGATTGATGGCGTCCCCCTGAATCCCGCTCGATCCAGGCGTGAAAGCGCCCGTCGACGATGTCGCGACCGTAGAGCTCGATCCGGTAGCGACCGGAAGGCGATGCGGTCTTGAGAATGATGTCGATATGGTTCTTGCCGTTATTGGGCTCATCCTTGCGGTGATACATCGTTCCCCAGCGGGTGCCGTCCTGACCCAGCTTGACGTTCTCACCCAGTGCGGCCACGAACCGAGCACCGTTGGGCGCAATCAAGGTTAGATCGAATTGGTCCTGTCCGCTGTACCAGACCTCGAGTTCGTTCGGTGTGCGGTCGCGGGGGGAAATCAACCAGTGCAGCACTTTTTTCCGATCGGGCCCGATCCGCCCGTGGGTATGCATTCGACTCGCGGCGTAGTTTCCGACGCTCTGCACCAGCGCAAGCCCGGGTCGCTCCATCACGAAAGCATCCACGGCCTGGGCAAACAGGGCCGTCCCATCGTGCGGCCCGCCGGTCATCCCGGCGCTGAAGTGCGCCACCAAGGGACTTTCATCCGCCTGTCGGCGCACGAAGTCGAGGCCTTCAAGAAGGCGCACCGAGTCGCCGAAATTTTCCAGCTCGTGCAGGCGCTGCCTGGCGAGATGAACGAAGACGATGTCCGCGGCCGACGCCAGCCCGACCTCCGAGCCGGGCTCCCTTCGATTCCCGGCCACGATATCGCCGACATGGGTCCCGTGGGCCCCGGTCCCGCGCGGATCACTCTTACTTGGCGCGTAGCCGAGGGTGGATGTGGGGTCGGGGGTGGCGAGGGCACGGTTGATCTGGTCTCGCGTGTAAACGCGGCCGTAGCCGTAAGGCTCCGGCGGCTCGCCGCCCTCGGCACTTTGATCCCAGAGGGCCAGCAGTCGTGTCGTGCCGTCGGCGTTGCGAAAATTGGCGTGCGTGAAGTCGAATCCCCAGTCACAGATACCCACCACGACGCCGGCCGCATCCTCAGGAACCGGTACCGGCCCCGCGGCACCGAAGGGATGGGGCGCTTCCCATCCGGCCTCGTTCTCCTCGATGTCCTCGTCCAGCCCCGGCTCTTCAACGAGGGAGTCCCCCGCTTTCATGCTCGCGACTTCATCACGGGCATGAATGCGCCGAATATCCGCGCGCTTGATTCGGGCCGTCACGATCTCCCCGAAACGCGAGATGACAAGCACATCGGGCGGATATCGGTCCTTGTCCTCGAGGCGGATGATCACACTGACTTCATCCTCTCCGGAACCGGCCTCATAGAGTTCTTCCAGTGCTGGATCCATTTTCACGACTCCCAAGCTTCACCCGGCATCGAAAAGCCCTCAAGGGGCTCTTTGGCCTCTATTCCCGCCTTGGCCTTTTTTACCGCCCCTACGATTGCCGCTTTCCGTGCCGCCGGTCTCGTTGTCAGGCGTGTCCAACATTCCAGACTCATCGGCTGCCGGCTCACCAAGTAAGTATTTGACCGCCTTCTTTACGGGCGCATGCGACTCGGCCTCGTACCTGTGCTTAAGAACTTCCGCCAGCAATTCATCTTGGCGTGGTTGACGCTCGAGCTTCTTGTACGCCGCCTTCAGCCCCTCGAGCCGCTGGCGTTCTTTACTGATCAGGACCTCGGCCAGCACGGCCGGCACCATCGAGCGCACGGCAACCTGAACCGCGGCATTCGTCTGCCGAGACACGGCTGCAAGCACGACATTCGCCCCGGCCAATTCGGTGGCCGTCGACCCTGAGATCAACAACTGGCCGAGCACTTGATGCGCAAGTGGCCCCGGCAGGATGGCGGCACCACCAACCAGGCGGGCCAGCTTGGCAAAAGGGTTCTCAGCCATCACCCCTCCTCGTGTCCACCGTCCATGAGACGACCACCGGCTTAGGGGGAACGGTGACGGCAATCACTCTGATGGTTAGACGACCACCGCTAACCCTTCCACTTGACCAGATACGGTTTTCAAATGCGTCTGGGGGATCTGTAACAACGGTCGTGACCGGGACATCCTTACGTTTCTTAAAGGCCTGCCATTCCGCCGGAGCGATGTCGTCCTTTAGTGAAAACGACTCCTCACCCAACCCGCCGCCCCCCGCGCTGACGAGACCCAGAACCATCACCGTTCCCGTTACCGTCAAAGCTGGAATCGGCTGG
>JASJCV010000191.1 GCA_030065275.1 Desulfobacterales bacterium
GATCGATCACGAACTCGCCGAACACCTGTGCGAGGTCTGCCACAAGACCCACAACGTGCCCTTCTTCGACCCTGAAATCGTTGGGGAAAAGGTGGCCAAGCGCCACGAAATCAAGTGGATCTGGGAGACGCATTACCACAATGCCTTTCCGGACAGGGGCTCCAACTACATGGCCGAAGAGGTTGAACACCGGCCGTTTCTGGTGCTTTGCAACCACTGCGAAGAACCACCCTGCTGCCGGGCCTGCCCCACCGAGGCGACTTACAAGCGCGATGACGGCATCGTAATAATGAATTTTCATCGCTGCATTGGTTGCCGCTTCTGTATGGCCGCCTGCCCCTACGGCTCGCGCAGCTTCAATTTCCGGGATCCGCGGCCGTTCATCAAGGAGACCAACCTCAAGTGGCCGACCCGTAGCAAGGGCGTGGTGGAAAAATGCAACTTCTGTGTTGAGCGGCTGGCCGTGGGTTTGGAGCCGGCTTGTGTTGAAGCCTCCGAGGGGGCGATCGTGTTCGGCGATCTGGCGGATCCGGATTCCCACATCCGGGAGGTGCTCCGCGAACACTACACCATTCGCCGCAAGGTGTCCTTAGGGACCGGCCCGGCGGTCTACTACATTATATGAGGTAGCTATGCTAGAATATACAATTAAAGGCAGCAAGAAATACTATGCATGGATGACCCTCCTGCTGGGCCTGATCGGCATCGGGTTCGGGGTCTATCTGTGGCAGCTGAAGTTCGGCCTGGGCATCACCGGGCTCAGCCGGGATGTCTCCTGGGGCTTCTACATCGCCCAGCTGACTTACATGGTGGGTGTGGCCGCCGGTGGTGTGATGGTGGTCCTGCCCTATTATCTGCACGACTACAAGGCCTTCGGTCGGATCACCGTGCTGGGCGAATTCCTGGCGATCGCGGCCCTGATCGTCTGCCTGCTGAGCGTTATCGTGGACCTGGGGCAACCGGGCCGGATTCTCAACGTGTGGATTCACTTGTCACCCCAATCGGTGCTCTTCTGGGATACGGTCGTGCTGAACGGTTACCTGTTCCTGAACCTCGTGGTGGGGTGGAACGTCCTGCAGGCCGAGCGCAATGGCACCCACTATCCCAACTGGGTCAAGCCCTTGATCTATCTATCGATCCCCTGGGCCGTCAGCATCCACACCGTGACAGCCTTTTTATATTGCGGTCTGCCCGGCCGCCATTTCTGGCTGACGGCCATCCTGGCCCCGCGCTTTCTGGCCTCGGCCTTCGCCGCCGGACCGGCCCTGCTGATCCTGCTAAGCCTGCTCATCCGGCGGGTGACCAACTTCGATCCGGGCCGGGAACAGATTCAGACCCTGGCCAAAATCGTGACCTACGCGCTCATCGCCAACCTGTTCTTCTTCGGCTGTGAGCTCTTCGTGGCCTTCTACAGCAACATTCCGGGCCACATGGATCACATTGTGTATCTTTTCGCCGGGATGCACGGCCACGGCGTCCTGGTGCCCTGGATGTGGACGTCCATGGCGCTCATGGTGCTGGCCCTGATCCTGCTGATCCCGCCCGTCACCCGGCGCAACGAGGGGGTGCTGGCCGCGGCCTGCGCCATGCTGTTTATCGGCGCCTGGATCGACAAGGGGCTCGGGCTGATCTCGGCCGGCTTCGTGCCCAACCCGCTGCACGAGGTCAACGAGTATATGCCGACCCTGCCGGAAGTCATCATCACCATCGGCGTCTACGCCATCGGCGCCCTGGTGCTGACGGTCCTTTACAAAATGGCGGTGGGGGTCAAGGAAGAAGTCGGCGCGTAGCGGCGCAAGCCAAAACCTGGAACCAACAAAGCTCCGCCTCGAATTTGAGGGGCGGAGCTTTTTTTTGCATTGTGCGCCACACAGGGGTCGGCGATGATGCACGGTTACGGTTCGATCGAGGATTAGTTCTGATCAAAACTTTCTGGCTCTTGTGGAGGATCCAGATAGTTTCTACCAACTCAGTGCAAGGTTGATTTTAACTTTGTTCATTTTCTTCCGCGTGGAAGAAAACGAACCAAAAGAAGACGCCCGTGCCCCGCTTCCTCCTGCGCGTCGCCACGACGGGCGGCGCGCGCGGGAACTCGCTACGCTCAAACAGTCCGCGCGCTTATCCCGCCCGCCGCGTCGATGCTCAGCGCGGGACAAAGGGAAAAGCACCAACACCACCAAAGCGATCAAACCACGCTACGAAAAGGCTACTTGAGGCATCTTGCTTTGGGGGGATCGTCACTGGCGGTGCAATGGGCTAGCGGCCAACCTTTCCCCCCCCGTGAATACCAGCAATCCGTCCCTGGGCGCCCGCGTGGCCAGCGTCATATTGAGCCTGTCCGCCAGTGACACGGCCAGACTGGTGGGGCGGGAAATCCCCACGATGACGGCGATGCGCGCCCGGGCGGCCTTCTGCACGAGTTCGTAGCTCAGCCGCGAGGACATCACCAGGAATCCGATCCGGCCCAGGCCGCGCGACAGAAAAAGTCGGCCGATCACCTTATCGAGGGCATTGTGGCGGCCGACGTCCTCGGCCACAGCCAGGAGCCCTCTCTGGCGGTCGAAAAGCGCGGCAGCGTGGGCGGCGCGGGTGGCCGCCCGCAGGGGCTGATGACGATCGAGTGTACCGAGGCAATCCGCGATCGCGGCGGCGTCCAGGACCGGGCCGTCCGGCAGGGGGCTCAGATCCCGGTAGAGGTCATCGATCAACTCCTTGCCGCACAGACCGCAACCTGTCTGGCTGATCTGCCCCCGCCGGTGATTACGGGTCTTGAAGCGGGCGGCCGCAGCAGCCGTGAGCGTGAGCGTCACCGTGTTGCTGGCGGGGCCGTCGCAGAGGGCAAGGTTGACGATGTCATCCGGCGTGTCGACGACGCCCTCGGCCAGGCACAAACCGGCGGTGTGGGCTTTTTCCTCCCCGGGCGTGCGCATGACCACCACGAAGGGCTGCCCCTGGACACGGATGGCGAGCGGCTCCTCGGCAATAAGGGGGGTGGTCGCGGCGGCTTCCGTCGGTCCAGGCCAGTGCGTGGCCGCCCAGGGTTGCTGATCGGGTATGCGTGGCATTGTGTTGATCGAACTCCTGTGATTCGCCTCGCCGGGCGCGGGAATCGACGCCCTCGCGGGGCGTTCGAAATGGAGCCCAATGATATCAGGCGGTTGACCCTCTGGCCATTAAAAACGAGGCACTGTTTTTTTTGCTTGACAATTGTTTTTCGTAAAGTAATATTGTCGGGTTTTAAAGCCAAGAAAAAAAGTTCCAATCGCGATCAGATACCATCCAGGGCCGCCGCTATCAGGCCCGAGGGAATCAAGGAGGGCCTATGTACGCTGTGGTCAAAACAGGCGGGAAACAATACCGGGTCAAGGAAGGCGATGTCCTGCGGGTCGAGAAACTCGCCGGCGATGTCGGCGCAGAGATCGCCTTCGAAGACGTCCTGCTGTTTTCCGATGGCGAGAATCTCCAGGTCGGCACGCCCAGCCTCGACAATATTGCCGTCACCGGCCGGATCGTCGAACAGGGTAAAGCCCCTAAAATCCTCGTGTTCAAATACAAGCGCCGCAAACGCTATCGGCGCAAGCAGGGGCACCGACAGCCTTACACCGCGATTAAAATCGACAGCATTCAGGCCAATTAGAATAAGGGGCCGATGAGACGCAGTTTGAAGGAGTTCTACAATGGCACACAAGAAAGCAGGGGGTAGCTCCAAAAACGGCCGCGACAGCAACGGCCAGCGGCGGGGAATCAAACGCTACGGCGGCGAGCAGGTGCGCGCCGGCAATATTCTGGTACGCCAATTGGGCACCCGGATTCATCCCGGCGATAACGTCGGCATGGGTAAGGATTACACCCTTTTTGCCAAAATCGACGGTATTGTCGCCTACGAACGTTTCGGGCGTTCGCGGAAAAAAGTCAGCGTTCATGCCGAGTGAAATTCATTGACGAAGCCACCATTACCGTTCAATCCGGTGACGGCGGCCGCGGCTGTGCAAGTTTCCGCCGGGAGAAATTCGTACCGCGGGGCGGCCCGGACGGCGGTGATGGGGGCAAAGGTGGCGATGTCGTCCTTGTCGCCACCCTGCGCAAACGCACCCTTCGACAATTTCAATTCAAGCGGCAGTTCCGGGCCCCCAACGGGGGACACGGCCAGGGCAAGCAGAAAACCGGGCGCAACGGCGACGACCTGATCATCGAACTGCCGCCGGGAACCCTGGTGCGCGATGCTGAAACCGGCGCATTGCTCAAAGACCTGACCACCGCGGGTGAGCGCCATATCCTGGTGCACGGCGGTCGCGGCGGACTCGGCAACACCCGCTTCAAATCCTCGACCAACCGTGCCCCGCGCCATTCCCAGCCCGGCGAACCCGGGGCGGTTCTTACCCTCAAACTCGAGCTAAAACTGCTGGCCGACGTCGGCCTGGTCGGCCTGCCCAATGCCGGCAAGTCGACGCTCATCCGCGCCTTGTCCGCCGCCCGCCCCAAAGTCGGGGATTATCCGTTTACAACGTTGAACCCCAGCCTCGGCGTTGTCGAAACCGGCTGGGGCCAGCCCTTTGTCGTGGCGGACATCCCCGGGCTGATCGCGGGCGCGCATCAGGGCGCCGGGCTGGGCCACCGCTTCCTGCGCCACATCGAACGCACCCGGGTCCTGGTGCATATGATCGACATCGCGGCCATCGATCCCGCCGATCCCCTGGGCGCGTTCAATACGGTGCAGAAAGAGCTGGCCCTTTTCAAGGCCGAACTGGCGCACAAACCCTTGCTGGTGGTCCTCAACAAGAGCGACCTGCCCGCGGCCGCGGCCAACGAGGCCCGCTTCAAAGATCAGGCGCAGGATCTGGACATCCTGACCATATCGGCCCGAAACGCCGAGGGCCTGGACCCCTTGAAATCCAAAATCGTACAACTCCTGGAACGCGCGGATGAAGACCTCGAAACCGCTTGAAAAATTCAACATCCGTCGTATCGTCGTGAAAGTCGGCAGCAACGTCCTGACCTGCCCGCAGGGTCTCAATCTGCCGGTCATCGACGCCTTGAGCCAGCAGCTCATGCGGCGCGAGCGCAGCGGCCAGGAGGTGATCCTGGTCTCATCCGGTGCCATGGCGGCCGGCGTACGCAAATTGGCGATCGACAGGCGCCCGGAGGCCATCCCGGCCCGTCAGGCGGTGGCCGCGGTGGGGCAGGCCGGTCTGATCCTGACCTGGGAGAAGGCACTGGCCCGGCATGGCAAAAAAGTGGCCCAGATGCTGCTGACCGCCGAGGACATGACCAGCCGCAAACGCTACCTGAACGCGCGCAACACCCTGAACACCCTGCTGGACTGGGGTGTACTTCCGATCATCAATGAAAACGACACCGTCATGGTGGATGAAATCCGTTTCGGGGACAACGACAACCTCGCGGCCGTGATCACGCTTCTGATGGATGCGGACATCCTGATCAACCTGACGGATATCGACGGACTCTACGACCGCGATCCGCGCACCTGCCAAGATGCCGAACTGCTTAGCGAAATCGGCACCATCGGCCGTGAGATCGAGCGCTACGCCGGCAGCATCCCAGGCGCCCTGGGCACCGGCGGGATGCTCAGCAAAATCAAGGCCGCCCGCAAGGTCACCGCGGCCGGTATTCCCATGATCATCGCCAACGGCAAGACCACGGGCGTGTTGGCGGATATTTTCGACGGCCGCCCCACGGGCACTTTTTTCAAACCCAAAACCGAGCGTCTGTCGAGCCGCAAGTGCTGGCTGGCCTTCTCGCTCAAACCCAAAGGGGTCATCCGGATCGACGCCGGGGCCGCGCGGGCGCTGACCACGGCCGGAAAAAGCCTGCTGCCCAGCGGCATTGCCGCCGTAAGCGGCCAGTTCGGCGTGGGCGATCCGGTGCAGTTCGCCGGCCCGGACGGCCAGGTGCTGGGCAACGGCCTGGTGAATTACAGCGCCGGCGATATTTATAAAATCAAAGGACTGCGCTCCAGCGATATCGCGGGCTGCCTGGGCGAAAAGCCCTACGACGAAGTCATCCACCGCGACAACCTGGTGCTCACCAGCGACAACTTGAACTGATGTTGAACAAAATCGGCATACTCGGCGGCACGTTCGACCCGATTCACCTGGGCCATCTGCGGGCGGCCGTCGAAATCCAGGAGGGTTTCGGACTGGATGCAGTCTATCTGATCCCCGCCGCGATACCCCCCCACAAGCAGCGCATGGATATCGCCGCCCCGGAAGACCGGCTGGAAATGGTGCGGCAGGCCACGGAAGACCTCCCCGAACTGCGGGTTTCCGACATCGAATTGAAACGCCAGGGGCCCTCCTACACCATCGACACGATCTGCGCTTTCCGGGAAAAGCTCCCCGCCAAAGTCTGGGTCTACCTCATCATGGGCATCGACGCCTTTCTTGAGATCAGCACCTGGAAAGCCTATGAAGACCTGCTGCACATCGTCCCCTCGATCGTTATCAACCGCCCGGCGCCGGAGGGCCAGGCCCGGCCCTCGCTGGAAAACGCGATCGAAACCCTGATGCGCAGCGGGGAACTCGCGGGCTACGAGTGCGCCATGGAAACGCCCTGCTACGAGCATTGCGAAAAGCAGCCGATCTTTACGTTCAACGTGACTCCCATGGAGATATCCTCCACCCGAATCCGCGAACTGATCCGACAGGGGCACCGCATCGACTACCTGGTGCCGCCCCGCGTTCAGGCCTACATCGAGGCCAAGGGACTGTATCGATGAGCGCCCAACCGTCACTGCAACCGGACCAATTGGACACCTATGTGCGCGCCGTTATCGGCAAGAAGGCGGAAAGCGTCGTCATCCTGGGGGTCCAGGCGCTGACCTCGCTGGCGGATGCTTTCATCGTCTGCAGCGGCCGGTCCAATCGCCAGGTCATGGCCATCGCCGAGCATATCAAGATCGCCTTGAAAAAGCAGGGCCGGCAGGCCCTGCGGATCGAAGGACTCAAGGAGGGCCATTGGGTCCTGATGGATTACGGCGACGTGATCATCCACATTTTCTACGACCCCGTGCGTCGTTTCTACGACCTCGAGGGGTTGTGGGCCGACGCCCCCCGCCTTAAAACCCCCGCTCTGGAAGAGTGGCAGCGACGGCAGCCTTCCGACACTTTCGATCCCGAGGGCGAATGACGTGAAAGACTACCTGACAGGCCGGGAGATCCCCGATGTCGGCGCCGAGGCCAACCGGCAGGCGGTGGCGTGTTATTTGGTGGAGAACAAGGGCTATCCAAAGGCCGCCATCCTCAGGGACGCGCCACTCGAAATCGACGTGGCCGAAGAGGCCTACCGCTCGCGTATCGACCTGCTGGTAATGGCCGGCCAACCACCCAGCCCGTTCATGGCCATCAAGTGCGCCCCCGGTTCGCTGGGCTCGTGTGAAAGGGAGATTGTTTCGGCGGCCCGGATTTACGGCGCGTATCAGATCCCGCTGGCGGTGGTATCGGACGGCCGGGATGCGGTTGTCCTGGACACGGTTTCCGGCCGGC
>JASJCV010000192.1 GCA_030065275.1 Desulfobacterales bacterium
GGGCATCCAACCGTCCCGGGCGGCGTTCTCGCCTCCTGCCGGTCCTCGGCGTAGCGTGGGCTAGGCCTGCGGGCGCCGAATCGTTGCGGCCTTCCCTGGGACCGCAATTTACCCCTTCAGACGCCTCACGATGGCGTTTGTTTGGGCATCTTGCGATCCCGGGCGGCGTTCTCGCTTCTTGTCCGTCCTCGGCGTAGCTTGGGTTGGAAGCCGCTGAGCAGCTGCCAGGTCGAGGCACCTTCATTTTCGTGTGATTATTGGCTCAGGGGTTGAATCCGCGGCCTGAATCCGCTATGAGCAGAGCGACTGGTGAATCGTAACCGCGCCGGACCAACCAAACAACCACCGCCCGAGCAGAGTCGGTATGCGAGACATTCAAAACGAACCCGATCACCGCAATATCCCGATCGACAAGGTGGGCATTAAAAATCTGCGCTATCCCATCAAGGTGCTCGATCGCACCAACGGTTACCAGCACACCGTGGCCACCATCAACATGTACGTGGATCTCCCGCACAAAAACAAGGGGACCCACATGAGCCGCTTCGTGGAGATCATCAACCAGTACCGCCTGAACCTCTCGCTCAAGAAGATTTCCGTTATCCTGGCCGAGATGAAGACCCATCTCAACGCCGCCTCCGCCCATATCGAGATCAACTTTCCCTATTTCGTCGAGAAGCGCGCTCCGATCAGCGAGGCCGCCGGACTGATGGACTATGACTGCAAGATCCGCGGCGTCAGCAACACCGACGGTAAGATCGACCTGATCCTGGAGGTGGTGGTGCCGATATCGTCGGTCTGCCCCTGCTCCAAGGAGATTTCCGAAGTCGGCGCCCACAATCAGCGCGGCGCGGTCAGCCTCAAGGTCCGTTTTAAAAAATTTATCTGGATCGAAGACATGATCGAGGTGGTGGAAAAAGCCGCCTCGTGCGAGGTTTTTTCCGTTCTGAAGCGCGTTGACGAGAAATCGGTGACCGAGACCGCTTACCACAACCCGAAGTTCGTGGAAGACATCGTCCGCGACGTGGCCGCCATCCTGCGCGAAGACGACAACATCACCTGGTTCACGGTGGGCGCCGAGAATTTCGAATCGATCCACAACCACAGCGCCTACGCCCACATCAGCAGCAATCACCTGCATACCGAGAACGGCTTTTTCAAGGTCGTGACATCCAAACGGCACGAAGACGCCATCCCCTGAACCGCAACGTTGTCTGCGGCGACAGCCCTCCGGCCGCAGTCCGGGACCCCCACCCCGAAGCTCTACGGTAAACCGCCCCGATTCAACAGCCTGTTAAGCATTGACGCCAATTCAGATGGCCGATGCAGACCTCATTCGTGTGGTACAATCGCGCGCAGCCGACGCACGACCGGCTCCGGTCGTTTCCCCGGGGTGTTCAGCAGGAGCACGAAACGGTGAGGGCGCCCATCGTCGTTTTCGATGTAGCCGACCCGGGTGCGTATGCCTTTCAAGGTCCCGGTCTTGAAAAAGATGCCGGCTTCTTCGGTCATCAGGTGGCGGTGGGGCTCGAAACGGGCCAGGGCGATCATCAGTGACCGGGCGCTGATCCGGTTGGCGCGGGAAATGCCCGAACCCTCCACGATGCGGGCATCGCCGACCCCGAGGACGTCGGTGAGATAGGAGGTCAGGGCCTGAGCGCCCTTGGTGAGATCGCCCGGCGCCCCGTAGACGTGGGCACCGGTGGCGACGAGCAACTGGTTGGCCATAAAATTGTTCGAATAGGCCATCAGGCGCGAGACGAGCTCATCCAGGCTGATAGGGGAGGTGTGACGGTAAACCAACCTTTTATCCGCAATCGATTCCGGGGCCAGGCCGACCGGGCCCTGGACGTCCACTCCGGCTTCCCGGAGGAAAAAGCGGATCATTTCGCCGGCGTACAACACCGCTTCGTGGCCGTGATGCGAGAGCACGATCCGGCCGCGCGCCTGTCCGGAGGCGCGAATGCGTTTCATGGCCATGGGCAGGAGCGGCGTCTGCGGTTCAGCCGACACGATCCGGCCCTGACGGGTCTTGAAATTGACGGTGTTGAAGTTGACGCTCAGCGCACCGTTGGGAGCGTCGTAGGGATTGGTCGAAGTGCTCACGCCGGGAATCACCAGCGGTTGGCTGAAATAACGGTCGTCCAGCAGGATGGCCGTTATCGGTGTCTGGATACGCCGGCCAAGCTCCCGGGCAATGTCGGCCAACACCTCGGAGACGAGCAAAGGATCCCCGTAGCCCTTGACCAAAAGCCGGCCGTCAGGGGCGAGGAAGAAATCGGTGTGGAACCGAAAATCGGCCCCCAGATAATGTCGGGCGGCCAGGGCGGTCACGACCTTGAGGGTCGAGGCGGGCACCAATGTCCGGTCGGGGTTGTGAGCCGCCAGGACCTGGCCGTCCGGATCGGTCAACAGCAGGGCGTCGCGCGGCCCCAGGCCTTTGGTCGGTGAAGGCGGGCCGGCCAGGGCCGGGACGCAGACGAGCAGCCCGATGAACCCGATGAAAAGGATGAGGGGCAGGCGGGTCCGCAAGCGATGAAGCATACAAATTCTCCGGTGCAATCGCGATAAACGACTTGATTGGAATGGCGGTTGATCGCCGGACCGTCCGGTCACTGACGATTGACCCGCACCCGTCACGGGCTGTCGAGCACCAGCGTCACCGGGCCGTCGTTGACCAGGGTCACCGCCATGTCGGCACCGAAACGGCCGGTTTCTACCGGTATTTCCAATCGGCGGATCGCCGTGACGAAGTGTCTATAGAGGTTTTCGCCCTTGTCTGGCGGCGCGGCATTCACAAAGGATGGTCGACGACCCTTGCGACAGTCCCCCAGCAGGGTGAACTGCGAAACCACCAGCATGGCCCCGCCGCAATCCAGCAGCGAGCGGTTCATCTTGCCGTTCTGATCTTCGAAAATCCGCAGATGGGCGATCTTGGCGGCCAAATAGTCGGCATCCTGCGGTGTATCCTCCCGGGCCACGCCGAGCAGTACCAACAGCCCGGCGTCGATACGGCCGACAGTTTCGCCCGCAACCTGGACTTCACCTGTTTCGACCCTCTGTATGACAGCTCGCATTTATATCAATAACGGTTAATTAAATTTATATAGTTAAAGTATAGCATTATAATAATACGATAACACCGTTTATTTTCCCAGCAGGTCCGCAAAAGGGTTGTTGAACGGTCGGCGTGTGTTCCCGTCTTCACGCGGCGGTTTTTTATTGGCCTGCGGTCGCCCCCCTCCCTTACCCCGCAAAGGGCGCTTTTTCCCGGGCTGTGAGCGCATGGACAGGCCGATGCGGCGGCGGTCGCGATCGACTTCGAGGACGGTGACCTGCACTTTCTGATGCACCTTGACCACATCGGCGGGGTCCTTGACAAAGCCATCGGCCAGTTCGCTGATGTGCACGAGGCCGTCCTGGTGGACTCCCACGTCCACGAAGGCCCCGAAACGGGTCACGTTGGTGACGATGCCGGGCAACTGCATGCCGACTTGCAGGTCGTCGATGGTGGCGACTTCCTCGGCAAAGGTGAACGCCTCGAACGCGTCGCGGGGATCGCGCCCCGGTTTGGCCAGCTCGCTGAGGATATCCCTGAGGGTCGGCAGGCCGATGTTGGCGGTGGCGTAGCGGTGGGGATCGATCCGCTCCCGCAAGGCCGATGCTTTCATGAGATCGTCGACCGAGCAGTCCAGATCGGCCGCCATGCGGTCCACCACCGGATAGCTTTCCGGGTGGACGGCGCTGGCATCCAGGGGGTGGTCGCCGCCCGGGATGCGCAGAAAGCCGGCACACTGCTCGAAAGCCTTGGGTCCGAGCCGCGGAACCTGCCGCAGGGCCTTCCGGGATGCAAACGGACCGTGGGTGTTGCGAAAGGCGACGATATTGCGGGCCAGGGACGGCCCCAGTCCGCTGACATAGGTTAGAAGCTGAGCACTGGCCCGGTTCAGATCGACACCGACGCCGTTGACACAGCTCATCACAACGTCGTCGAGGGCGCGCTTGAGGGCGTTCTGGTCGACATCGTGCTGGTATTGCCCCACACCGATGGATTTGGGGTCGATCTTGACGAGTTCGGAGAGGGGATCCATCAGACGCCGGCCGATCGACACGGCCCCGCGTACGGTGATGTCGTGATCCGGGAACTCCTCCCGGGCGACCTCGGAGGCGGAATAGATCGAGGCGCCGCTTTCATTGACGATCACCACCGGAATACCCGGCGGAAGATCGAGTTTTCGGAGGAAGCCCTCGGTTTCGCGGCTGGCCGTCCCGTTGCCGACGGCGATGGCTTCGATGCCGTATTCGCCCACCAGCGCCACAATCCGCCGTGCGGCGGTCTGGCGTTTGTTCTCCGAGCCGACGATGAAAACCGTGTCATGGTGGAGGAGCTTGCCCTGGCGGTCGAGGCAGGCCAGCTTGGCGCCGGTGCGAAAGCCCGGGTCGAGGGCCATGACCCGCTTGCCGCCCAGGGGGGCGGCCATGAGCAGTTCGCGCATGTTGGCGGCGAATACCTCGATAGCCTCGCCGTCGGCGCGTGTCTTGAGCGCCAGGCGCATCTCGGTCTCCATCGATCGGGCCAGGAGCCGCCGGTAGCCGTCATGCACGGCCAGGCGCACCTGCTCGCTGTCTGCGCCATGCCCGGTAACGAAATGGGATTCGAGCAGTTGCAGCGCCTGGTCTTCCTCCGGGGTGACGCTGAGGTTGAGGACATCTTCCCGCTCGCCCCGGCGCATGGCCAGGATGCGGTGGGAGGGGGCGGCGGCCGCAGGCTCGTGCCATTCGAAATAATCCTTGAATTTGGCCCCTTCGGTTTCCTTGCCGGCGGCCACCCGGCTTTTGAGAACCGCCCCTCGCTGAAACAGGGCCCTAAGACGCTCGCGGGCCAAGGCATCTTCGTTGATCCATTCGGCCATGATGTCCCGGGCGCCGGCCAGGGCGTCGGACGAATCGGCCGCCCCGTTTTCCGGATCCACGAAATCGGCGGCACGCTTTTCAGGGTCGATTCCCGTTTGCGCAAAAACAGCCGTGGCCAGGGGCTCGAGACCTTTTTCACGGGCGATGGTGCCCCGGGTCCGCCGCTTGGGCCGGTAGGGCAGGTAGATGTCCTCCAATGCACTCATGGTCTCGGCGGCTTCGACCGCGGCCTGGAGTTCGTCGTTCAGGTGGCCGTTGTCTTCGAGGGATTTCAGGATGGTCTCGCGACGCTTTTGCAATTCTTCAAGCTGCTCGAGCCGGTCGCGAACGGCGGTGATAACGACTTCGTCCAGGCTGCCGGTGGCTTCCTTGCGATAGCGGGCGATGAAGGGCACGGTCGCGCCCTCGGCCAGCAGCGCGGCCACCGATTCGACCTGTGCGGGGGCGATGGACAGTTCCGTCGCCACCCGTGAAAGGTGGGTTGTGTTCATGAGATCCTTTCCGTCGGGATGCATAAGGGACTGACGGGTGGCGCGCCAGCCCGCCGCAGCGTCCAGGCAAATCCCGTCGTATAGGCGGAGAGGCGTGTCCCTGTCAAGGGATCGTCCGTGATCGCCCGTTGTCGCGTTTCGGCCAGACCGGGTTGGCTTTTTACATCGAGATCCGCTTGATCAGTTCGGGCAGGATGCGGCTGCTGGGAAAGCGCAAAAATGCGCCGCCGTTGGACTTGCGGGCCATTTCCGCAAACGGATTGTCCTCGATATTGATGTCGAAGATGGTGCCCCCGTTGCGAAGGACGGTCCAGGCCACCTGGTTGGGCAGGTTGGTGGCGCCCGAGGTGCCCACCACAATCAGCAGGCGGGTGGCCTGCGCGGCCTGGAGCGCACTTTGAAACCGGAAGTGGTGCTCGTTGTAGCTTTCGTCGAACCAGAGCACGTGGGGGCGGGTGCGTCCGCCGCAGGCGGGGCAAGTCAGCAACACGGTCTCGCGGGCCGTAAGGGGCTGATGGCGGTCGCGTCCGACCAGATCCGGCGGCAGGGGCAGCAGGTCGGTCCGGCATTCGGCAGCACAGCGCATGAAAAAGACGTTGCCGTGGATCTCGTAGGTGCGTCCCGGGCTGTTTCCGGCCCGCAGGTGTAGACTGTCGACGTTCTGGGTGATCAGCAGGAAGCGCGCTTCCAGGTACTTTTCGAGGTCCACCAGGGCCCGGTGGCCGTCGTTGGGGGCGGCCTGACCGCAAACCGTGGCCCGGTGGAGGTACCATTGCCACACGTCGTCGGGGTGGTGGCTGAACATCCGGAAGGTCGCCATTTCCTGGGGATGGTAGACCTGACTTCCCACCGTCCAGTAGCCTTCCGGACCGCGAAAGGTGGGGATGCCGCTTTCGGCCGAAATACCCGCGCCGGTGAGCACGGTCACCAGACCCGCTTCACTCAAAAGGGACCGAAGCTGTTTTTCCTGTTCCCCCGAAATCATTGTCCCCCGCCGGCAATGGAATTGCACCCCAAGGGGTTAAATGCTAAAGGAATTGAGCCGTCCACGGCCCAAAATACGATAACCACGAGGTTGAACAGCCCGGGAAAATGCCATGCCAGCCGAACCCAACCACCGCATCCCACCCAACGTCCGCAGCGTGCACCTGATTGCCGTCTGCGGCACCGCCATGGGCGCTCTGGCGGCCATGCTCAAGGAAATCGGTCTCAGCGTAACAGGTTCCGATCGAAACGTCTATCCGCCCATGAGCACGTTCCTGGCCGATCGTCGCATCCGGGTGATGGACGGATTCGACGCGGCGCACCTGGACCATCGTCCCGACCTGGTGGTGGTGGGTAACGCCGTCACCCGCGACAACCCCGAAGCCGAGGCCATGCGGTCCATGGGGCTGGCCCACTGCTCCATGCCCGAGGCGCTGAACCATTTTGCCGCCGCCGGCAAGGAGACCCTGCTGGTGGCCGGCACCCACGGCAAGACCACCACATCGTCGCTGCTGGCCTGGCTGCTGCACAGCGCCGGTCAAGATCCGTCCTTCATGATCGGGGGGATATTGAACAATTTCAGCGGCAACTACCGGCTTGGCGCGGGTCGCGCCTTCGTGGTCGAGGGGGACGAATACGACACGGCCTATTTCGACAAGGGCCCCAAATTTCTGCACTACCAGCCGCGGGTGGCCATCGTCACCGGGGTCGAGTTCGACCACGCCGACATTTTCCGCGACCTGGACCACGTCAAACACGCTTTCCGGCAATTTTTGGAGCGCATGGCCCCGGAAAGCCAACTGCTGGTCTACGATGCGGACCCCAACCTGGCCGACCTGCTGTCCCAGGCGCCGGCCTGCCCGGTGGCGCGGTATGGCCGCGACGACCGATCAGCGTGGCGGCTTGGAAATGTCCGTCTGCAGGATGCCATGACAGCGTTCGACGTCTATAACAAGGACGAACCTTTCGGTACCTTTCAAACGCCCATGATCGGAGTTCATAATCTGCTCAATGCCCTGGCCGCGCTGGCGGCGGCCCACTATGCCGGCGTTGCGGCGTCTGACCTGGCCGCGGGACTGGCCGGGTTTCAGGGGATCAAACGGCGCCAGGAAGTGCGCGGGGTTAAAAACGGCGTCACCGTGATCGACGATTTTGCCCATCAC
>JASJCV010000193.1 GCA_030065275.1 Desulfobacterales bacterium
AATCACGGCCGAGCTCGTGAATGCCTACCGCAACCTGGGCGGATTCACCATGATCCGCACCGGGCGCACCAAGATCGACACCCACGAGGGCGTCCAGCCCCAGATCGCGGCAGGTCTGCCGCGAGAGCGCCATTTTCTCCTGGGTGTCGATCTTGGTGCGCCCGGTGCGGATCATGGTGAATCCGCCCAGGTTGCGGTAGGCATTCACGAGCTCGGCCGTGATTTCGACCTGTTCGTTTTCGATGATGCCGTCCGGCCCCATCAAAAACCCCACAAGGCGGTTCTGCGGATTGGCCTGTTGGGCCGCGTCAAAAAGACCGGCGATGACATTATGCCCGCCCGGGGCGGGGCCGCCCGAGAAGACGACGCCGATGGTGCGCGGCCGGGTAACCTGGGCGAGCTGCCCGTCTTCGGGTTGATCCTCGTCCACGACGATTTGGACACGGTTGTCGATGATACGCGGCAGCTGGCGCTTGGCCTCCTGATCGATCTCGAATCGATAGCGGTCGGTTTCCTGCAGCGACGTGCAGGCGCTTTTAAAAACCTCACAGCGCGGCGGTCGAAAAGCGCGGCGTTCCAGCAATCCCGGATTGATGTCGCTGATGGCATTCTTTACGGCCGGGTTGGTCATCAGGGCCTGGAGATCCAGTTTTTGATCCGGTTTCATGGGCTTCCCCTGTGGTCTGGTGTGAATGCAGTTGTACGGTTTCGTTACGCACGGGCGGCATCCGCCGCGCGTCAAGGATGGTAAGCTTGGTGGAATATGATGATTTATCCATAACATAGCGGTCGAAAGCGTTCAACGGCTTTAGGCATTTTGCTTGACCAATGCGGACACATATTCTATGGGAGGGGGTCAGACTTGAAAAGTGCAGCCGCAGCCGGCTTGGCTCACCTTCTCGTTTCGAAAAACCATTATCGCCTGATCATCAAGGAATGGGGCCGAGAATACCCACTCAACGCCTTTCGGCCACGCCTGGATATTTGCGGGCAAGCCTGCCGAGCGGTCGGCAGGCCAAGGGCCCGGGGCCCCGAAGTGATATGGGCTTCGGATTCAACCCCGGCATTCAAGAGGACAAGAGGGTTCACCTGGAATTCTCTATAGCAAACACCTTATACGCCAAGGAGGAAGAGTATGAGAAATCGACTTTGGATGGGCCTGGCAGCAGCGTTGGTCGTACTGATGATAGCGGTTCCGTTTGCCGCCGCCGATGATATTGAGTTGGCTAAAAAATCGACTATCGAAGATATTCAGAAACGGGGCGTGCTGCGCGTCGGTTTGGAAGCCGGCTACCTGCCGTTTGAAATGGCGGACAAACAAGGCAATTTTATCGGTTTTGACGTCGACATGGCCAAGGAAATGGCCAAAGCCATGGGGGTCAAGCTTGAAATCGTCAATACCGCCTGGGACGGCATCATCCCTGCCCTGGTCACCAAAAAATTCGACATCATCATGAGCGGTATGACCGTGACCCAGGAGCGCAACCTCAAGATCAACTTTGCCGATCCCTATATCATCGTGGGGCAGACCATTCTGCTCAACAAGAAACACGAAGGCAAAATCAAGTCGTACAAGGATCTGAACGATCCCAAGTACACTGTCACCTCCAAGCTGGGCACCACCGGCGAGCAGGCCATCAAGCGCCTGATCCCCAAGGCCAATTACAAGTCATTCGAAGTCGAATCCGAGGCGGCTCTGGAAGTCATGACCGGCAAGGCGGACGCCACGGTCTACGACCTGCCGTTCTGCGTCGTATTCATGGCGCAGCAGGGCGGCAAAAACATGGTCTTCCTGGATGAACCCTTCACCTACGAGCCGCTGGCCTGGGCCGTGCGCAAGGGCGATCCGGACTTCCTCAACTGGCTCGACAATTTCCTTCGCCAGGTCAAGAACGACGGCCGCTACGACGATATCTACAACCGCTGGATCAAGAGTACGGACTGGATCGATGATATCAAGCAGTAGGCGCCGTCGGTCACCCGATGCGCGCTGCTGTCGGAGCCGTGCTGTAGATATGGGTTAAGCGTTGGGCGCTGCCTGCCAAAGCGGACCAGGCGGCGCCTGCTTACCTTACCCCGCAGGTGGGGAATGACGCGCGGGCTTCACCGACGCTGCTTTACCGTCAAAATTGACCCCATGACGAGATGCCAATGAACAACAAATCGAACACGCGCCGTTCAATGCCCCCCTGGAAATACAATCTCTGGGTGGGCGTTTTTTTTGCCATCCTCTTCTCGGTGTTCATGCTCATCTACATTGCCACCATCCGGATCGAATACACGTGGAGCTGGTACAAGGTGCCCAGCACGTTTCTCAATCGCGAAGTCATCGAAATAACATCCGAGATCGATGGCAAGGTGGCCCAGGTCGATCGCAAGAACGACGAAGCGGTGATCACGGTCGAAAACGAAACGGAGCGCAAATCCTACACCGTGCCGGCCGAAGATATCAGGGTCAACCAAGGTGATCTGATTTACTACGGCGACACGCTGGCCACCTACCGCAAATGGCGGGCCGGCATCATACTCCAGGGGCTTTGGATCACCCTCAAATGCAGCCTGTTTGCGATCATTTTTGGTATCATCATCGGGGTCATCGGAGGCATCGCAAGGATATCCGACAACCCAGCCTTGAAATGGTCGGCCATCTCTTACGTGGAATTGATCCGCGGCTCGCCGCTGCTGGTGCAGATCTTCATCTGGTACTTCGTCCTGGGAACCATGATCAACCAACTTCTCATGTCCTACGGCATGAAAGAGATCCCCAGTCTGTGGTACGGCGTCGCATCGCTGGCCTGTTTCACCGGAGCCTATGTGACCGAAATCGTGCGCGCCGGCATTCAGTCCATTCACCGGGGACAGACCGAGGCCGCACGCTCTTTGGGTATGACCTACGGACAATGCATGCGCCACGTCGTTCTGCCCCAGGCCATGCGCCGTATCCTCCCCCCACTGGCCGGGCAGTTCATCAGCCTGATCAAGGACTCCTCGCTGTTGGGCATCATTGCCGTGCGCGAGCTTCTCAAGGCCACGCGCGAAGTCGTCACCACTCAGCTCAACCCGTTTGAGATGTTTTTCACAGCGGCGGCCCTTTATCTGGTCATCACCTTTTCCCTATCCATGTTTGTCCAATATCTCGAGCGAAAGACGGCCACGACATGATCGATGCACGCAATGTATCCAAGACCTTTTTTGTGCCCCACCAGGTAAAGGCCTTGGTGGACGTGACCACCAAAATCGCGGCTGGCGAAGTGGTCGTGGTCATCGGCCCCTCGGGCTCCGGCAAGAGCACCTTTCTGCGCTGTCTCAACCATCTGGAAATCGCGGACGAAGGCCACATCCTCATCGACGGCATCGACATTCTCGACCGCAAGACCAACATCAACAAGGTCCGCGCCGAAGTGGGCATGGTGTTCCAGTCCTTTAATCTGTTTCCCCACAAGACCGTGCTGGAGAACATCACCCTGGCCCAGCGCGTGGTGCGCAAGCGCCCCAAGGAGGAGGCCCACGCCAAGGCCATGACCCTGCTGGAAAAGGTGGGCATCAGCGACAAGGCCAACGCCTTTCCGGACAACCTTTCCGGCGGCCAGCAGCAGCGCGTGGCCATCGCACGTGCCTTGGCCATGGACCCCAAGGTGATGCTTTTCGACGAGCCGACCTCGGCCCTGGACCCGGAGATGATCGGCGAGGTGCTGGATGTCATGAAGACCCTGGCCCGCGAAGGCATGACCATGGTGGTCGTTACCCATGAAATGGGGTTCGCCCGGGAAGTGGCCGACCGGGTCATCTTCATGGACGACGGCGCCATCGTAGAGGTGGGCACGCCGGAGCACTTCTTCACCGCCCCCACCCACGATCGCACCAAGCTGTTTTTAAGCCAGATCCTTTGAACCGAGGACATCATAGAATTCCAGCCACTTATACCACATATTGTGCAACTTGCCCTTACAACCCACCCTCTATAGTGTTTTCGCTTTACACACCGAGCGGATTTTGTTAGGTAAAAGCTTGGCTCGAACCGAGCGCAGCCGACACGGAACGATCGCCTCGATCGGTATTTTGCGGTAACTGAAAACGTTGCTGACGCAGCACCGTCCCTCTTTCCGTGCGGTCCATAAGCGTTATATTTCCGGTCGGATCCCTTCGCTGCCGCCAAGCCTCGTGTGCATGTGGGAATCGACCCAGGAGTGCAGGACTCATGAAACTCAAAAAACTCGACATTCAGGGGTTTAAATCCTTCCAGGACAAAGCCTCGATCCATTTTCCGGCGGGCATCTCGGCCGTGGTCGGGCCCAACGGCTGCGGGAAAAGCAATGTGATCGACGCCATCCGCTGGGCGATGGGCGAGCAGAGCGTCAAGAAGCTGCGCGGTAAGTCCATGGAAGACGTCATCTTCGCCGGCGCCAACGGCAAGGCCCCCCTGAACATGGCGGAGGTCGCCCTGACCCTGAAAAACGACAACGGCAGCGCGCCGGAGGAACTCCGGGACTACGCCGAAATCATGATTACACGTCGGCTCTATCGGTCGGGGGAAAGCGCCTATTTTCTGAACAAACAGCCCTGTCGCCTGAAGGACATCCACAACCTCTTTCTGGGCAGCGGTCTGGGGACGAAATCCTTTGCCGTCATTCAACAGGGCAATATCGGCGCCATCACCGACGCCGGACCCGACGAGCGCCGGCATTTTATCGAGGAGGCCGCCGGCGTCACCCGCTTCAAGTCCCGTCGACAGGAAACCCTGCGTAAAATCCAGTCCACCAACCAGAACCTCTACCGCATCATGGACATCATCGGCGAGATCAAGCGCCAGATGGCGAGCCTGAAGCGCCAGGCCCGCAAGGCCGAGCTTTTCAAAAACTATCAGGAACGCATCCGCACGCTGGATATTCTCCTGGGGCTGCACCACTTCGACGCCCACTCCCGCGAAATCGAAGAGGCCCAGGAACGTTTGCAGGAACTCAAAGATGCCGACCTCAGCCACGTATCGGAAATCAAAAAACTCGATGCCGCCGTGGAGACGGTTAAGATACAGCGGTGGCAGAAGAATCAGGAGATATCGGAGCAGAAGTCGCGGCAGTTCGATCTCCAGCGCCTAATCGACAAGACCGAGAACGACATGGCACATCTGCGGGAAGAAACCAAGCGCTTGGCCGAGGAGGTCGAGACCCTCGATGGCACGCGTGCGGAAATTAACCGCCAGAACGAACGCATGGTGGCGGAAATCAAAGAATCCGAAGAAGAACATCGCACCCTCGAGGAGACCATCGGTGGCATCCGTGCCGAGTTGGAAAGCGAGCGCGCGGCTTCACGCGAAATCACCACCACGCTCGAAGCCCGTCAGGCGTCGCTGAACACGCACAAAGCACGGCTGACAGACCTCGTCGGTCAGGAGGCCCGTTACCGCAATATTCATCAGACCGCCCAGAACAACCGTGAAAACCTCCAACGACGCATCCGCCAAACAGAAGAGGAAGTCATTTTGGCTTCGCGGAATGTCTCCGAAGCCGACAAGCAGGAGCGCCGGGGCACTCGGGCGCTGGAGGCCCTGCAGGAGGAAATCCGGGTCCAAAAGAGCCGGATCGCGAACCAGCGCAGCCAGTTGGAGGCCAAGAGCCGTAAGCTGGCCGAAAAAATCAAGCATGTCCAGGGACTCGAGCTGGAGCGCAACAAAAACCACTCGCGCCTCTCGAGCCTGAAGAAAATGGAAGCAAATTTCGAGTGGTATCGCGACGGGGTCAAGGCCCTCTTGAAAGGGCTTTCACCGGAGAAGCGCGCCGCCCGGGGCATTCGCGGCCTGGTGGCGGACATCATCTCTCCGCAGCCAGGCTACGAGGCCGCGGTGGAAGCGGCCCTGGGGGAATCGCTGCAATACATCCTGGTGGACCAGCAGCAGCATGCGGCCGGGGCCATCGCGTTTCTGCAGCAGCACCAGGCGGGCCGCAGCGGTTTCGTGCCGCTGCCGCACACCCGTCCAATGGTTCCGGCCGGGGCCAAGCAGCCCCCCGAGAACGAGCGCCTGATCAACCATGTCGTCGTCAAGGATGGCTACGAAGAAGTCGCACAGGCCCTGCTCGGCCATGTGAGCGTGGCGGCGGATCTCGATACCGCCATCGCGCGCTTTAATAGCAATGGCGTTTTCCAGTCGATCGTCACCCTGAAGGGCGAGGCCGTTTCGTGCCAGGGGACGATTGCCGGTGGCCGCAGCGGCAGCGGCGCCGGCATCCTGGCCCAAAAACAGGAAATACGTGATCTGGAAGCCACCGTGGCACGCCTGGACGACCAGTTGAAGGCTCAGCACCAGGTACAGGAGGCGCTTCAGAACGCTGTCAAATCTATCGAAACCGACCTGCGCCAGGATCTCGAGGAGAAAAATCGGCTGGTCGAAGACGAAATCGAGGCGCAAAAATCGGCCTACAAGGCAGCCGAAGATCTCAAGGCCGCCCGCCGGCATCAAGAAATCGTCCGGCTGGAGCAGGAGCGCTTGCTGGGCGAGGAAAGCGATATCGACAGCGAAATCAGCCGCTATGACGAGATCCTCAGCGAGGTGGCCGAAGAAGTCGCCACAGCGCAGTCCCAGGTAACGGCCTTGAGTACGGAGATCGACACCATCGGCCAGCAGCTGGAAGCTTGCCGGCAGGGCGAGATGGACATTCAGGTACGGCTGACCGCCCACCAGGCCAAACTGGAAAACGTCACCGCCAGCCTGCGGCGACTGAAAGAGTTCCAAGTCGACGGCCAAAAGCGCTTCGAAACCCTGGTCGAGGATATCCGTAGCAAACGCGAAAGGCGCGAAAACAGCCAGCGACAGATCCAGCAAAGCGAGGAGCAGGTGGCCGTTCACTATGAAGACCTGAAGCGACTGAGCAAGATCCTCGAGACGAACGAGGCCGCCTATCAGGCCATCGACGCCAGCCTCAGTGAAAGCGACACGGCCATTGCGACCTTGCAATCCCAGCGGGAGAAAAACAACGAAAAACTGCGCCTTCTCGAAGTCGAGCTCTCCCAGCGGCAGATCAAGCGCGATAACATCGTCAGCCGTCTCAACGAACGCTATCACAATGGCATCGCAACGTTCCGGGCCGAAATCGAGGCCCAACGCCAGGAGGGTTTGAATCTGACACCCGACGAAACCGAGGCCGAACTGGCCCGCTGCCGCAAGAAAATCGCCAACATTCACGACGTCAACATGGGCGCCATCAAGGAATACGAGCAGTTGAAAACACGCTACGATTTTCTATGCGAGCAGCGTGACGACCTGACTCAGGCCATCGAGGACCTTCACAAGGTGATCCGCCGCATCAACACCGTGACCCAGGAGCGTTTCCTGACCACCTTCGAGCAGATCAACGAAAAGCTGGCGGAAGTTTTCCCCCGCCTATTCGAGGGCGGCACGGCCAAGCTCGTGCTCGCGGAACCGGAGCGTCCTCTGGAGTCCGGGGTGGAACTGATGATCCAGCCCCCCGGCAAGAAAGTCACGCGCATCAGCCTGCTTTCCGGCGGGGAAAAAGCCCTCTCGGCTATCGCTTTTATCTTTGCGATCTTCCTGATCAAACCGGCTGCTTTCTGTCTGCTGGATGAGATCGACGCGCCCCTCG
>JASJCV010000194.1 GCA_030065275.1 Desulfobacterales bacterium
GACGCCCGGATCGTCTACACGGCCGAATTGCAGGCGGACGCCCTCAAAGGCTAGCATCCCTTCGCACGATCGGGCCATCAGGCAGGCTCCATGCACAGCAGCGGTCAGCATACGGTCTTCATTTCGGTCGGGGCCAATCTGGGCGACAAGATGGGCAACTGCCGGTTCGGCATCGCGCAGCTGTCGGCACGCGCCGACGTCGATCAGGTTGTGGTCTCGCCCTTCTACCGCACCGCCCCGGTGGACTACCTCGACCAGGACTGGTTTGTGAATGCCGCCCTTCGCCTGACGACGCGCCAGGCGCCGCTGGAACTTCTCGACACCCTCATCGCCATTCAGAAACAAGCCGGCCGTCAGGAAGACAAGATCCGGTACGGCCCCCGTGTGCTCGATCTGGATATCATCTTTTACGCTGACCGGGTGATCCGCGAGCCGCGGCTCGAGGTTCCGCATCCGCGCATGCACAAAAGGCGTTTTGTCCTGCAGCCCATCTGTGATATAGAACCGGCGTTTATACATCCGGTGCGGGGGCAGACCGTTCAGGCGCTGCTGGACCGGCTGGATGACGATCAACAGGAGATTTTTCCAATCGATGCTTAAGTTCGTCATTCTCGCGCTGGTGGCCTATGTCTTCTTCCGCGCCCTCAAAAACTGGATTTCCGGCGGCGGGCCGGCCGGCCGGCAGCAGGCGACCGGGAACGCGGCGGACGACGTCCTGATCCAGGACCCGGTGTGCAAGACCTATTTCACCCGGAGAGACGGCGTGCACCTGCGGCATGAAGGCCGCGATCTGTATTTCTGCAGCCCGGAATGCCGTGATCGCTATCTGCTCGAGACCTCGTCCCCGGATGACCCTTCCGGCGAGGACTGAGACCGGGTCCCCACAGGCACCACCGCTTCACAGGGTGGTTTGTCAACCGTTTTCAAGGAGGTTCGTTGCGGATGAAATTTTTTATTGATACGGCCAACATCGATGAAATCAAAGACGCCCACAGCATGGGCATGGTCGACGGTGTCACCACCAATCCCACGCTGATCGCCCGGGAGGGACGCAATTTCAAGGAAGTCATCACCGAGATCTGCGAAATTGTGGACGGCCCCATCAGCGCCGAAGTGATCGGACTGGAAACCGACGGCATGGTGGCGGAAGCACGCGAACTGGCCAAGATTCACACCAATATCGTCGTCAAGATCCCCATGACCACCGACGGCCTCAAGGCGGTTCGGATCCTGGCCGCCGAGGGCATCAAGACCAACGTGACCCTGGTATTCTCCGCCCTGCAGGCGCTCATGGCCGCCAAGGCCGGGGCCACCTTTGTCAGCCCTTTTGTCGGTCGGCTGGACGATCTCTCCCAGGAGGGCATGCTGCTGATCGAGCAGATCGCGGAAATCTACAGCAACTATGCCTATGATGCCGAAATCATCGTGGCCAGCGTCCGCAACCCGCTGCATGTGCTGGACGCGGCCATCGTCGGAGCGGATATCGCCACCATCCCCTACAGCGTCCTCAAGAAACTGGCCGCCCACCCGTTGACGGACAAGGGGATTCAGTCGTTTCTGGATGACTGGAAGAAGGCCGGCAATTAGACGGCATTCCTGGGCCCGATCCGGTCTTCGCTCCTGTTTGCCATCCTGGCGTTGGCTGAAACGGCGCCTGTGGTTTTGAAGGGGCGCGGTCTCGGCCCGAACCCAAAAGCCGCACCATAAAAAATGAACACGACAGCGCTTGGAGATATGCCAGGCGCTGCAGCGGTGGATCAATTCAGGGAGCAGGGCGCTGAACGATTTGAGAAACGTTATCGCTTGACAGGCAGGTTACCCGCGGATAAGCACAACGGGGGATTCCCATTGAAGATTCCGGTCGAACGCCTCAAACAGCACTTTCGCAATCCGAACATGCTCACCCTCTATCGGGTGATCGCCATTCCGCTGATCGTCCTGCTCCTGCTGACCCCCAATCGCTTCACCGCTTTTGTGGCCGGTCTGATATTCAGTGCGGCTTCGATTACGGATGCGCTGGACGGATTCTACGCCCGCAAATACAATCTGGTCTCCACTTTTGGCAAGGTCATGGACCCGGTGGCCGACAAACTGCTGGTGGCCTCGGCCTTTATCATGATGGCCGGCTTGAACTGGGTTCCGGCCTGGGTGGTGTGCATCATCGTCGGCCGCGAGGTGGCCGTCACGGGGCTGCGCAATATCGTGGCCGAAGCCAAGGCGGATGTCTCCGCCTCCAATCTGGGCAAGTACAAAACCGGGTTTCAGATCGCCGCCATCATCCCGCTGCTGATTCATTACCCCATGCTGGGGATCGACTTCCACATCATCGGCATGTTCTTCCTGTGGTGCGCGCTGCTGCTCACGGTCTGGTCCGGTGTCGACTATTTCCTGCAGTTTCGCGACCTGCTCAAATTATAGAAGTCATCCCAAAAATAGGAATTTGGTTTCAGCGCAAGGCGGCCGTGAGAATTACCCGCTAATGCGGGATTCACCTTCTGATCGATTATCCCTTGTGTTTCGAACGGAGGAATACTCAGGTATTTCGAGGATTCAATTCGATCGCCCAACACAGCGCCGGGGCCAAAGGGCATTTTTGAGATCACTTCTAAAAATGGGGTTGACATTAAAGATCCCAAAATGTAATAAGTCGTTTCTTAGCTGAGCGGGAATAACTCAGTGGTAGAGTGCGACCTTGCCAAGGTCGAAGTCGCGGGTTCAAATCCCGTTTCCCGCTCCATTTTTTTTTGTGGCGGCATAGCCAAGTGGTAAGGCAGCGGCCTGCAAAGCCGTTATTCGCCAGTTCGAATCTGGCTGCCGCCTCCATCGCCTTTTTTAAGGCCTGCAAGCATTCGCTAAAGCTTGCAGGCCTTTTTTTTCTTCATATGAGCCTGTCCGAAACGCTGGGCAGCGCCCTTCCCCGGCCCCCCTTCTTGATGAAAATCGATTCGTTCGACGATGGTTGCTGTCTCTAACCATGTGTTCTCACGTATCGGCACATCCGGTGTCCAAGATTCGAAGCGCCTCATGATACCCAGGGCGATAGTGGCCTCCGTTGTAAATTTCCATTTCAGAATGCCAAAAAAACCTTTTCGTTGTCCTTGCCTTCATGGTTGAGGCCGGCCGGCCGATTACAGTGTTCCGTCTCAGGGAAATATCTATCCGTCTGTATTCAGAATGAATATCAATAACAATTAGTTATCCGGATATCAATACAGCTTTCTAACCTGCCACTAGCACGGTTTTCACCGATTCAACCCTAAGAGTACCAGCATGTCAGGCTGGGTTTTATTTCTTCCAAACTAAGAATCGACCGTAGGCATTTCGGCTGGTGTCGCAACCGAAAATCGGCAGTTCTGACCACCAGCAGGACCGAACGGCCGATGCTCGCGGGCCATGCCCGACATATCCAGCTGCCGCAACCACACAGCGGTTGAGGCCGATAAACCATTAAGGGAAAGGAGGTTTAAAGAAACGCGAAGCTGTAGTTGGGAAGTCTAATGGAGTCAATTCTTGTACCAAAAAGGGGAGGAATCGTGAGGAATAACCAAAAAATATCTGTTAGCGTGCTTGTCATGATAATTTCTTTTTCGATCATTGCAGGGAGTGCTTACGGCAGAGGATTGAAAGGGCCTAGAGCGAAGAACATCATCTTAATGGTACCGGACGGCATGGGGCTTGCCGATGTGACGGCGGCACGCATATTTAAATTCGGACCGGATGGTGACCGTTTGGCGTTTGAGAGGATGCCGGTGATCGGCTATCAGAGCACACACTCCGCCGATAGCACGGTAACCGATTCAGCCGCCGCAGCGTCAGCCTGGGCCTGTGGCGAGAAGTTCAATAACGGCGAAATATCCTGCCATGACGATAACACAGATGGTGCCTGTGATCAGGTCCAGGGACCAACCATCCTGGATATCGCCCGGTCGATGGGCAAGTCAACGGGGCTGGTGGCGACATCGGATATTACCCATGCGACGCCGGCCGCATTCGGCGCCAATGCTCACAACCGGAAGTGCGAAGAAGAAATTGCGCGTCAATTTCTAGCACGCCGCATCGACGTCCTATTGGGCGGCGGGATTGCTAAGAACCGCTCTTCTTGCATGCTTCCGCACTCGGAAGACAATTATCTCGAACCGCTTCTGGGAGAATTTGTCGACGCCGGCTATACAATCGTCCAATCGAAGGCGGAAATGGATGCCGCGGCTGGAAGCACCGACAGACTTCTGGGCCTCTTCAAGTCAGGCGGTAAGACCCAGGAATTGTTCCGTGTCGATGCAACGGTTGCCTATCCTGAGAGTGAACCCACCCTGCCGGAAATGACCCAAGCGGCCTTATCCATTCTTGATAAAAATCGTAAGGGGTTTTTTCTGATGATTGAGGCATCGCAGATCGACTGGGCCAATCATGGCCACAATGTCCAGGGGCAGCTCAGTGAGACCTTGGCGTTTGAAGAGACGGTTGAAGTCGTTATGGACTGGGTGAATGCGAAACACCGTCGAAGGATGCAGACCCTCGTTGTCGTGGTGCCGGATCACGAGACCGCCGGTTTCGCGATCAACGGCCCCTACGGGACCCTTTCAGAACACGGGGACATCGTCGAGGGTGCCTGGACCAGTGACGGGCATACGGCCGTAGACGTGCTGATTTGGGCGCAAGGCCCCCGTAGCCGACAATTCGCCAGGGCTTTGGACAATACGGACCTGTATTACATTATGGAAGATGCACTTAGATAAGCAACACGCTTAGGGGCAATTTAATCGGGAGAGGCCTTTGGGCCTCTCCTTTCGTTAGCAGGCGATTAAACGATGACGCTTGAACAAACGGCATTAGAAAACCGGCTTGAAATGCTAAGCGTTTGCACTCCAAATATCGTGTATTCGTCGGATTTGACCTCGTCCTTGCCACGCGAATGACGTTCCACAACACCCTGTTGGGGCCAACGGCAGACCATGTTGCCCCAGCGTCATCTAAAAATCCAACGTTATCTCATCGTCCTGCCCGGAGTCGAGTTTGATGACGGTTTCCGATTGAGTGGACTTGCGGGCCTCGTTGACCTCGGTGGACAGCGGGGTGTAGTAGAAGGCCAGCTTGGCCTTGGGGCGGCCCTCATAGTGTTTGAGCTTGATCTTGACCTCGAGGTAGTCCCAGATGTAGATCGTGCGGTCCAAGCGCATCTGGGAGCGCGCGTCGCCGTAGCGTTCGGTGAGATGCGCACGCACGGCCCTGAATTCCTTTTCGTCCTTGACCGTCATGAAGGCCCCGAAAAACCGGTTCTGGTAAAAACCGTAGACGACTTTTTCGCATGTCACCCCACCCAGCGAGTAGAAATCGTCGGGCTTGGCGTAATAGCTTTCTTCGCCCTGCTGGCGCACCAGTTCAAGCCCGCGGACCTCTTCGGCGGGGCTGCCCCAAGGGATTCCCGAGAATATGGCTTGAAGATCCTGGGCATATGCCGGCGGAGAGGTGAGACAGACAAGAATAATAAATATTAATGCGGCAGTGAAGCGTTTCATGGGGCGGCCGTCCCTTTCTGGATGGTTGAATGGGCGCATCCGCGACTAGCATTCTTGATCCGTATCGGCGTTCCGGCGGTGTTGGCATCCTTCACGGCAAATCCTCGGCCGGACATCATCGATTGCATGGCGGGGCGGACACTCATTGGGGTGCCGTGCGTTAACCTGCCGGAACCCAGGATCCTTTAACACACTTGGCGTCAAAACCCAAGCATGCAAGGGGATTAGCGGACCGTGGCCTCAGCGGTCGAAGACCAGGGCCTGACCGCGGCAATCGGAAAAGACGCGGCCGTGGCGGTAGGCGACCTGGCCGTTGACGATGGTGGTGTCCACCGTGGCGCGCAGCGTCTGGCCCGCGAAGGGCGACCAGCCGCACTTGGACCATATTTTCTGTTCCGAAACCGCCGTGGGCCTGGCGAGGTCCACCAGCACGAGGTCCGCCCAGTAGCCTTCGCGGATAAAGCCTCGTTCGCGGACGCCGAACAGGCGGGCCACGGCGTGGCTGGTTTTCTCGACGATGAGCGGCAGGGAAAAGCGCCCGTCATGATAATGCTCCAGCAGCGCCGGCAGGGCATGCTGAACCAATGGCAGGCCCGACGGCGCCTTGAAATAAGGCTGGTTTTTCTCCTGGCGCGTATGGGGAGCGTGATCGGTGGCGATCACGTCGATACGCCCATCGATCACCGCCCGGACGAGGGCGTCCCGGTCGCTCGCCTCCTTGATGGCCGGGTTGCATTTGATGTCTGCTCCGCGGACATCGTAGTCCGGGCGTGCGAAATGCAAATGATGCACGCAGACTTCGGCCGTGACCTGTTTGGCGTCCGCAGGGCCGACATCGAAGAGGGCCAGCTCGTCAGCCGTGGTCAGGTGAAGCACGTGCAGGCGGGTGCCCAGGCGACGGGCCAGCTCGACGGCCAGGGATGAAGACTTGAAGCAGGCTTCGCGACTGCGGATCTCGGGGTGATGGCGAAAGGGCACGTCTTCGCCGAAGCGCTCCCGGAAAAGCCCTTCGTTACGCAAGATGGTGGGCGTGTCCTCGCAGTGGGTGGCCACCATCACGGGGGCATGGGCAAAAATGCCCTCGAGGACGGCCGGATCGTCCACCAGCATGTTCCCGGTGGACGCCCCCATGAAAACCTTGACCCCGCAGGTGTGCTGCGGATTGACGGCCTTGACCGCCTCCAGGTTGGTGTTCGTGGCCCCGAAGTAAAAGGCGTAGTTGGCACAGGCGGTTCGGGCGGCACGGGCCAGCTTGTCTTCCAGCGCCGCGGCATCCGTGGTGGTGGGGCGCGTGTTGGGCATTTCCATGAAGCTGGTAATACCGCCGGCCACGGCCGCCTGCGATTCGGTGGCAATGTCACCCTTGTGGGTCAGGCCGGGCTCGCGGAAATGCACCTGATCGTCGATCAGGCCGGGAAGAAGCGCCTTGCCCGCGGCATCGATGCGTATTTTGGCCTGACGGGCGGATAGATCGGACCCAATGGTTTCGATTCGTCCGTTTTGGACCAGGACATCGCCGGCGGTAACGGCACCTTCGTTAACGATGCGGGCGTTTAGAATGAGAATCGACGCAGTCATTGGGAGCTGAAGCGCTTTCGTGGATGTTGCGGTTCGGACCAGACGGGCGTTCGATGCCGTCTACCGTCTAAATGCTTAGCAGTATTCGGATGCCACGGCAACCGGTTTGGCTGCCCGCGGCGTCACGTTCACGATATCGGCATTATAGAAACCCATTGACATCGGCACGGTTTTTCCGGCAGACAATCTCCGGCAGCTGGTCGGCCGATATGGCCTTGGCGGCTTGAAAAATCGTGTGGCGGCTGTCAAAACGGTAGATCAGACGACCGTCGGCGGTAATGACGGCCTTCAGGAGCGCAGGCGACACGGTCGTGCCGTCCACGTGGCGGGCGCGGCCGGAAGCCACAAGCCGGTTGAGGCACTTTAGCTTATCGGGAGTCAGAGGCCTAAGCGGTGTCTGCGTTAAGGGGCAGCGCATCGTTTTTCGGCTGATTGTGTTCCCATCCATTGTCCGATTCCATATAGCTGTTAAACAAACTCAACATAAAACTTAA
>JASJCV010000195.1 GCA_030065275.1 Desulfobacterales bacterium
AGGCGATGTTGACGGCAGGTGTCGATGAAATGCTGGAATCGATGATCGTCATCCATTGTTTGCATGTAGCTCTTAAATAAGAGTGGTTCTTAATTGTCAAGCCTTTAATTGTTCGTATCCAGAAAACCGTTTCCGCGAATGTGGTTGCGGCATCAAGGGCCGAGCGTCATCACAGCAGGGGCGCAAACAGGCGGGCCATGTCCTCGACGATGGCAAGCATCCCCTTGGCGTGGGGCTCGCGGCCCTGGCAGGCCTGCATCAGGTCCCGCATCCATTTCTCAATCTCGCCGATGATCTCGTCGTCGTAGATGCATAACCCCACCTCGTAATTGAGCAGCAGGCTGCGGATATCCATGTTGGCCGAACCGGCCACGGCCACGGTGTCGTCGATGAGCACGGCCTTGGCGTGCAGCATGCGCGGCCGATAAAGCATGACCCGGGCACCGGCCTCCTGGAGCTGCGACAGATATCCTTCACGGGCCAGGTCGGCGAGCCGGTGGTTGGATCGGTGCGGAACGATCAGGCGCAAGTCGATCCCCCGTCGGGCCGCCATACAGAGCGATTCCTGCAGCAGATCGTCCGGTACGAAATAAGGTGTCACGACCCAGACGCGGTGGTGCGCACGGAAGAGACTGATCATGAACGCCTCACGCAGGGCGTCGTTTTCGACGTCGGGGCCGCTGGCCATGAATTGCAGGGCCGTGGCCGCCGTGCCGTCGGTACGCCCCCCGTGGGGTTTTTCGGAGCCGAGATCTTCCTGGGCGGCAAACTGCCAGTCCGATCGGAAAATCTCGAAAGCCTGGCCGGCGGCCGGACCCTCCAGCCGCACTGAAATGTCCTGCCAGCGATCAGGGTGGGCCTCCGGGCCCATGTACTCGCCGGCGAGGTTCATGCCACCCACAATGGCCGCCCGCCCGTCGGCGATCACCATCTTGCGGTGATTGCGCAGGTTGGCGCGCCCCCGCAGGGGAAGCCGCAGCATGGGCATGAAATAGGCGGTCCGGCCACCGGCCGCTTCGAGCGGTGCCAGGAAGCGGCGATCGACCTTGACCGAACCCAGCGCGTCCAGAAGCAGATAAACCCGTACACCCTGGGAAGCGCGCCGGGCAAGGGCCTTGATGATCGCCCGCCCCGTATCGTCGCGACCCAGCAGATAGGTGGCCACGTAGACGGCGTGCCCGGCCTTGTCGATCAGGCGGATGGTTTCGCGGTAGGCCTCATTGCCGGAAAACAGCAGGCGGGCGCGGTTCCGGCGAGTCGGAGGGAACCCGCCGCGGTAGACCAGGCTGGCCAGCTGCTGCTCAAGGCCGGTGTCGTGGCTGGTGACGGGCGTGGTATCCGGCAGCAGCCGTTTGGACGCCGCCTGGCGGGTCATCTTGCGCCCCCCGAAGAAGATATACAGCGGTACGCCGATATAGGGGATGAACACCACCGCCATAAGCCACGCCAGGGTACTGGTGGGCGAACGTCTCTGCCGCAGGATATGCGCCAGAAGCACCAGCGCCAGCACGAATCCCAGGGTGGGCAGCAGATGGATGTAGATGAATTCGATGACGACCATTCGACACGAAACCTGCTGTAGCAAGGGTTGGGGTGTTTACCTCAGTCCCGCAGCGAGCACCGGCGATGCAAATGCGAAAAGCCCGTCGGCCTGTATCCCACCGGCGAATGCCGGGGACGCTCCGACGCACGCGGTGCACATAATCCGGACAATGAAGCAAGGCGCTCAGCCATCGTCAGATGCTGAGCACCCGAGCAAGTCGAACAACAACGCATGGCGGCATGGGCGCCGTGTCGCTGTCCGGTGTGACGGCACGTAAAATGGCGCGGAACACGAGCGGTTCCTCTGGGCTGTTTATCTGACGGTTTCGTAAAAAATCCGACCCTGCCGAGGTGATTGGATATCGGCGTCAGGCTTCATCACTTGTCGTGGCCGTGGTCCACAAGCAGGTTGCATTCCTCGCGATTCGTTTGCCGCATCCCAAATTTTCGACAAAACCATCCCCAAGCGGGCTTTTGGCGCATTCATATTTTGTGACCGCCAAGAAAAGTGACATTCTAAGCGTTCATCGGTGTTGAAAGTTACACGTTCTCCGGAATCACCGGAGGATGTCGCCGTCAATCAACCGGGTGCGATTCGTCGATATTTTTTTTACGACCGGCCGTGCGCGGCCGTTAAGCCGATCGCCGCATAAAAGCTTAGGCGGGAAGTCTATCCCACCATACCCGTTTTTCCCTGATGATATCAACCGGCTCGGTTCCGCCCGGGCGTACACGGCTTGACAACCCGGCCCTGCCAAGGGTAAACGGGCACGTTTTTGAACCGGCCGGGCAATCGGCCGACAATGAGGAGAACGCTTTGCTGAACCCGGGGCCTGGAGAAATCGCCGCCCTACTGACCGCTGTCTCCTGGACAGCCACCATGATGGCCTTCGAAGCCGCGGGCCGACGCGTGGGCTCGCTCAACGTCAACTTCCTGCGGGTGGCCATCGCCGTCGTCTTTCTGAGCGTCTTCGGCTTTTGGCGGCGGGGCCTGTGGCTGCCCCTGGACGCCGGAGCCCATGAATGGATCTGGCTTTCCGTGTCCGGACTGATCGGCCTGACCCTGGGCGATATCTGCCTGTTCCGGGCCTTCGTTCTCGTCGGCGCCCGCATCTCCGCGCTGGTCATGGCCTTCGTACCCGTCATCAGCGCGCTGATCAGCTGGCTCTTCCTGGGAGAGGTCCTGGGTCTGCGGGACCGTACCGGTATGTTCCTGGCCACGGC
Source organism: Desulfobacterales bacterium (assembly GCA_030065275.1). Classification (GTDB taxonomy): domain Bacteria; phylum Desulfobacterota; class Desulfobacteria; order Desulfobacterales; family UBA5852; genus JABZFP01. The sequence goes on from JASJCV010000195.1 coordinate 2,767, forward strand.
CGGCATCGTCATGGTGGTCATGGCCAAGCGGACCCATCGGGACGGCAGCCGCAGTAGGTATTCCCTTAGAGGTCTTCTCATGGCCCTGGGCGGTGCCCTGGGTCAGGCCGTGGGGCTGGTCTTCAGCAAATACGGCATGGGCGCCTATGATGCCTTTGCCGCCAACCATATCCGGCTGCTGGCCGCCTTGGCCGGTTTTTTCCTGATCTTTGCATGCACCGGCCGCTGGCGCCATTTGATCGCCGCCACCCGGCACCGTTCCGGCATGGCCTTCACCGCCCTGGGATCGTTCTTCGGCCCTTTCGTGGGTGTATCGCTGTCGCTCTACGCTGTCCAGCATACCAAGGTCGGCATCGCCGCCACCATCATCGCCCTCGTGCCGATCTTCATCATTCCACCCTCCGTGCTCCTTAAAAAGGAGAAAATCGGATCGCGCGACGTCGCCGGCGCCATGCTGGCGGTGGGCGGGTCGGCCCTGCTGTTCATTTAGGTTGCAAGGCCCCTAAATCCGTACGGTGGCAACCAGCGCTTCGATAATTCTCGCCACCGCAGCCTCGGCCCGGCGCAGTTCCGCCTCTTCCCGGAAACATGATTCGAGTTCCTGGAAGATGGTCTCAAAAGGCGAATCGGGCAGGGCCGGGTCCCCGCGTTCCACCCCCGGCCGGGGGTAAAGCGCGTCGTCGAAAAAGAAATGGCAGGGCCCGGGGGCGTCGGCCCGACGGAAAGGCCAGCTCAGCTTGAGAGCGGCAAAATGCTGCAAATGGTCCCGGGCACGGGATCCCTGGTCAAAATCGGCCCGGCTCACCCGCCGCCCGATCCGCTGCTCGAGTTCTTCGAAAAATGCCGACCACAGGCGGTATTCGGTGATGGCGTGCCCGTAGAGATACCAGTGGTCGAAACCCGCGCGCAGGATTTCCCGGTATCCGACGGGCAGCCGCTCCGTGGTGGGGCAGAGATAGGTCTGGCAGGCTTTGGCCCCGTAGTAGCTCAGCTCGCGCCAGTCCCGCCCCTGATTGCCGGGCACCTCCGGGTGCAGCAGACAGCCCACGCGCGTTTGTTTCGCGCCGATCAATCCCACATAGGGACAGTGGTGGAATTGCGGGAAAGGCCGCTCCACAGGCGTCCAGCCCAGTTGTTGGCGGCCGAAGTCCTCGATGGCCTCGGCCACCCGCGGTATCCGGGCAAACGCCTCCACTCGCCCGGTTAGAAGGGCTTCCAGGTGGCCGGGTGCAAGGTTGCTTATGTTATAGAGACCGCAGCAGGCCCCGCAGGAGACCCGCGTACTGACCTGACAGAGATAGGGCGGCGCCATCGTTTCTCCCGGGGCATGAACGCTGCAGGACTTTTCCGCTCCAATCGCCCGACCGCAACTTGACAGGTGCGGCCGTCAGGCTCTAAGGCTTGAGAACACCAACCCGACAAGGAAAGGCATACCGCCATGGCCGACCGAAGACAAGCACTGATCACGGAACTGGAGAAGGCCGCCGAAGAGGTGGTGGTTTTTTTCGCCGCATTGACACCCGCACAACTCGAACGCCCGGTGTATACCGAGTCGATCCAGTGGAATGTGCGTCAGGTTTTGGCCCACCTGGTCACGATCGAAAAAAGCATGCACTGGCTCTTTCGCAATCTTCTGGACGGGGGAGCGGGGGCCCCTGAAGATTTTGATATCGACCGCTTCAACCGCAGCCAGCCCGCCAAACTCGATCACCTGGCCCTGGCCGAAGTGATCGATCAGTTCCGGGACGTACGCACCGAAACCATCGCCATCGTGGCCAGCATGACGGATGCCGACTTGAACCGCGAGGGCCGCCACCCCTTCCACGGCCATGGCCGTCTGGAACGTTTCATCCGCTGGGCCTATGAACACCAGCGGTTTCATATAAACGACGTGCGCCAGGTGCTCGACGGTTGATCGGGCATATGGTCACACTCTTCAGGCGGCATAAAAGCCCCTTGGCGCCAGTTCCCTCAGAGCGACATCGCTTCGCCGCACCAGATACGATCGGATGTCGGTGCACAAATCGCAGCGGCTGAGATAGGATTCACGCACGGGCTCGAATCCGTAAACGTCGCAGGCCAGATTGTAGAACCCCCTGATGCCGTTCGATGTCAGGCGTTCGAGCAGCGGGTATTTGCCGGCCGGCAGGGGGCCGTCCAAGTCCTCCATGGCGAACGCCAGGCCGGCGCACAGCCCCGGTATGTAGCGCCCCTCGAGATCGATATGAAAGTGGCTCGTATCACTCAAGGCCCGGGCGCAGCTGCGGGGACTTTCCGCCAGGACTTCTGCCGCCGAATGCCCCGCGTAGACGGCGCGAAATGTCTCCAGGGCGCGCCCGCCCAGATGAATCCAGTAGCGGTCCGGGATACGGGCCAGATAGTCCTGGCCAAAGGCTGCCTCGAACTCGGCCATGGTATGGGTTTCATTGGCCCCCAGGCGGTCCAGGTCGCGCACGAAGGCGTTGACCCATGGAAAGACCTGAATGCCGGCCTCGCGGCAGGCATCGATTACACCGCGCACGCGCGCAAAGGGAATATGCGCGTTGTGAAAGGGGCTCATCGAAACCAGCAGGGTCCGGAGGCCCTCGGCGCGCAGGTCCGACAGGATGCGCACGGCACGGGCTTGGTCCACGTACCAGGCGGAGTTGGTTTCAACGTAGTCGATGCCCATGCCGGTCTGCCGGGCCGCATGCAGGACCGCGGCCAGCCCGGCAGGATCGAGCAGGGGCTCGCCGCCGCCGATGTGCACCGACCGGCATCCCAGCACGACGATGCGCCTGAAAATCTGCTCGGCGCGCACACCATCGAGATAGCCCCTGGCGCGATGCGGACCGCAGTTGTACAGACAGTGGCCGCAGCGCGAAACGCAGTGGTAGTTGACGATCACCCCGCCCGAGACGAGATTTTTGATATTGAGAGTGGACATGGTTTAGAGCTGATGGCGGTAATTTCAGACCCGATCCATTACCTCCGAAGACGAACGCGGTCAAGTTTTTCGGGTAGGTTCGGTATCGGTATATCCATCAAAGTCGTCTGTCATTTTTTTCAAAACCCGACCCCGATGGCGATTGGCGATACCGATGCCGGCCCCGACGATACAAACAGAATCAAAGGAATCGTAAATATATGGAACTGACCCCCAATCTGCACGCCTTCCTGTGGACTTCCACCGGCGCCAACAACTGCAACACCTACCTGATTCGCTCGGCCGGCAAGAACATTCTGGTCGACCCGGGACACGCGGCCTTTTTCGACCGGACCCTCCAGCAGATGCAAACACTGGAACTGGCGGCGGAAGACATCGACCTCATCATCGGCACCCACGCGCATCCGGACCACATCGAGGCCGTTCGCCGGTTTGTCCGACCGCCGACCCTGTTCGCCCTGCACGCGGCCGATTGGCGGCTGGTGGAAGCGGCCGCGCCCCATCTCAAGGCCGCCCTGGACTTCGACCCGGAGGGTTTGGTCCCGGACTTCTTCCTCTCCGAGGGGGATTTGAAGGTCGGGGATATCGAGCTGCAGGTTTTCCACACGCCCGGGCACGCGCCCGGTGCGGTGACACTCTTTTGGCCGCAGGCCCGGGCGCTCTTCACCGGAGATTTGATCTTCAACGGCGGCCTGGGTCGCACCGACCTGCCCGGTGGCGACGGGAAGAAGCTCAAGTCCAGCATCCGGCAGATGGCCGCCATCGAGGCCGACTGGCTGCTGTCCGGCCATGGCGACGTGATTCAGGGCCGCGAAGCGGTGCGGCTAAATTTCGAAAGCGTGGAACGCACCTGGTTCAACTACATCTAATCGTGCTCAGGCGGCCGCTTGTCTCAGCAAGGCCGTTATCCGGGTCTGTGTTGCCTGCTTGAGGTCACTTAGATGCTGCCGGCATGTCGGGTCCTGTTGCGGGTTGGGTAGCACAGCCGAACCTGATATGCCGTGCCTGCTCGCCAGGCGGTCGAACTGGTCAAGTTTCCCAGCTGCCAGAATTTCCGCCTGCTTCAGACGGTGACCCTCCAGGATGCTCAGCAGCGGTTTGCCGATGTCAGGGGCCACTTCGTCCAACAGCGCCAGCCAGAGCGTATTGTCGCCGTCTGGATCGATGCGCCGCATCACGCCGTCCACCACCATCGGCCGGGCTTCGATTTGCAGCTCGGCCTGCAGCACGGCCGCGCGGTTGTGTAGATCTTCGAGGCACAGGGCGCCATCCGCGTACTGCTGTAAAAGGCCCTGGAGCCTTTTTGCGTAGTTCGCCGTCCGCTGACACTTTTTCTCTTCATCGGTCAACGAGAGATGGCGTGTGCGCTCCATCACCAAATCCAGTGTGCTTTTGATCTCGCCCATGAATGTCGAACCGGCTGTACGATTGAAGATTGAATTGGACAACCAGCCCCATTGCTGATTATGTTGTCCGTATCAAAAAACGGGCGTCTCTGTCCAATCGGTTCCGCCGGGCAGGACGCCAAATAAAAATGCACGCCCTGAATCATGGAGGTTCAAGCGAAATGAAGCGCCGATATATCAAGACTTTATTGGGCTGCGGTCTCACGGCCCTGCTCTTGCTGGTCCTGCCGCTGAACAGCGTCGCCAACCGTTCGGACGCAGCCAAAAAGGAAACCGTATATCAGATGTACACGGAATATCAGAAAGACTTCCCGGATGTCGCGGATATCTCGCCGCAACAGGCCATCTCTCTGCAGGAGCAGGACGCGGTCGTGTTCATCGATATCCGCAAACCGGATGAAATGGCCGTATCAACACTTCCCGGGGCCGTCACTAAAAATGAATTCCTCCTCAACCGCGACCGGTACACCGGCAAAACGGCCGTCGCCTACTGCACCAT
>JASJCV010000196.1 GCA_030065275.1 Desulfobacterales bacterium
AAATGCACATGGTCGGATACAAAGCCAACAAGGATTTAAAGTACTTGGCGGAACTATTCGAAGGCGGTAAGCTTAAGCCGGTCATCGATAAATGCTTTCCGCTTGAAAAGACAGCCGATGCTTTCCGGTATTTTGGGGAGGGTTGTTTCAAAGGCAAGATCGTCGTAACGGTGGAATAGAAGACCTGAGCATTGAACGCCATCTTATGAAAGCGTACATGGTTATCGAATATTTTAAACCTGGATGTTTCGAGGCGATCTACGAACGCTACAACCATCGGGGCAGGCTGCTGCCGGAGGGCCTTGCGTATATCGAATCCTGGGTGAGTACGGATAAGAATGTCTGTTTTCAACTGATGGAAACGGACAACGTGGAGCTGTTTCCCGAGTGGTTCCGGCGGTGGGATGATTTGATCGAGTTTGATATTTATCCCATCGATTCATCCGATCGTTGAGCGGCCATTTCTGCGGGTGGCCGCTTGTCTTATATGATTGGAAAATTAGTAGGGTACCTTCACGGCCCACAGGGCTATTACATCCATAGGCGCGTCGTCATCAATAAAGGAGAAAGCCAATGAAGATCATCGGCATCAATGCCAGCCCCAGAAAAAAGGCCAATACGCAGACATTGGTGGAAGCCATGTTGAACGGGGCGGCCGAAAAGGGTGCGGAAACCCGCCTGGTCAACCTGCGCGAACTGGACATCAACGGGTGCATGGGCTGCGAAGGGTGCAAAAAGCAAATCGGCAAATGTGTCCAGAGGGACGACCTGACGCCGCTCCTGCAGGAGATGGCCGCCTCTGACGCCATCGTCCTGGGGACGCCGGTTTACTGGTACCATGTTACGGCCCAGTTCAAGATGCTGGTGGACCGCCTCTACAGCTTTATCGATATCGCGTTTAACCCTGAAACCGGGGAAGAGAGCATCGCGTCCAAGTTTCCTGCCGGGCGCAAGATGAGCATCGTGATCTCGCGGGGCGATCCCGAACCGCCGCCGCTTTTACCGCAGTTCTACGATTACCTGGACGAGTGGCTCAACCTGATTCCGCTGTCACTGAATTGCGAACAATACGAAGTCTTCCACCAGTACGAAGCCCATCTCGATCGCAAAGCGGCGCTTAACGCTCCCGAACTGCTGAAGCAGGCTGCTCGCAAGGGGGCTGATCTGGTTGCCGGATAGACAAAGGTACCTTCGTTTGACCCTGTCATCAACCGCCGGGCAGGCGTCAGCTTGCAACCGATATGGTCCCTAATAGACAACCGCGTTCCTCCCGGCAGGCCTGGTCGGCCCCATCGTCTACACGGGCAGGCATCCGGAACGCATGGCTTCTTTGCGGACGGCGCGGTGGGCCCTTCATTTTCCGGCCGTGTGTTTGGACGACGACCCGCTATCCGCGTTGCCCGACCGGGAGTGTGGCGGCTTGATTCTTGGGGATGCCGCATAGAGACCGCCTTGTGCCTTCAACTTTGAAGAGGCGCTGGAAGCGCTGGGCGAGATTTGCCTGTTGATGTCCCCCCCAGCATACGAGGGTACCCGATACAGGAGCCACCGCCTCGAGAGCGGCCCTGCCGGTCAAAGGCCCTTTGAGGATAAGGGTGGGAAAGCCCGCGTCCCCTCAGATCGGGTCGCCGATGGTGGAACTCGCGGGCAGGAGATACTGGCGCCGGTCGCCGGAAAGGATGACGACGGCCTCGATCCGGTCGCCCTTGAGTACGCGCAACGGGATGGGCGTACCGGCCGTACCCAGCGCCCAGACTTTGCGGTAGAAATCCGCCTGGCTGTCGATGGGTTGGTCCTTGACGGACAGGACGATATCCCCGGGTTCAAGACCGGCGGCCGCCGACGGGCCCTGCTTGGCCACCCGCGTGATGAACACGCGCCCCTGAACCTCCTCGCTGTGTATGCCCATCCATGGCTGGGGAGGCCTTCGTGCGGCACCGCTGGCGATGAGATCGACCAGGATCGGTTTGAGCAGATCGATGGGCACGAACATATTGCAGGGGACCCATCCGGCCGATTCCACGTGAAAACGGGTCAGGATCGATCCCACGCCGATCAACCGGCCGGCGTCGTCCACCAGGGCGGCGCCCCCGTAGTCCGGATGGGCCGGCGCCACGTAAAGCGAATCCTCCAGGAGGTATTCCCAGTAACCCACGAAGGCGTCGCGTGACATCACCCGGGCCGGTCCCTGCGCGGCCTCGCCGGCCGTCACGATCCGAACGGCATCGGCCACCTTGACCGCCGACGATTCCCCCAATTTCAGCGGGGTGACGTCAAGGGGCGGCACCGCCCGCAACAGACCGAACCCGCTGGCATGATCGTAGCCCACGTAAAGGGCGGCGACCTTCCGGCCACCGCCGGTTGTAATCTCGATGCGGGAGGCTTCGAGGATCAGATAGCCGATGGTGAGGATATGGCCCTGACGGTCGATCACGATCCCGTTGCCCTCCCGTTCGGTTCCCAGACTGCCGGCCGTCCGGGCCTGGGCCGGAATGGTGGCGTTCAAGCGCACGACGGCGTCTGCCAGGCTATCACCAGGGCATGGTGCGACCCACAGAAAAACAGCCAAAAATGCAGCCAGGCATTTGAGATGGAGGGCTTGCATTTCAACAACCCCGCAGTGCACGGTTAACACGGTAGTCTTTGAGGAAGGACGGCTGCGGTTGGTGTCGCTGCAGCCGGTCAACCGGAACATTTTACGGTTTATGTTATAGAATGAGGGGCTGAGACGCCCCTGTCAACCGGGTCGGAGGGATGAATGACGCCCCGCAGCCCTATGCGGTCCGGATTTAGGTGGTGCTGCAATCGGCGCTGCGCGCACGCTATTTCAGAATGATCTTTTTACGCGCGTCTTTTTTCATCCATAGGTCGTTCACCCAGTCCTGAAAGACCGTGCGGAAGTCATCATCGCTGAAGCAGTCACCTCGGGGGACGCGGTGGATGGGGATCTCACGTACGTGCACCTGGACATCTTTGAGCCGTCCGCAGAGAAAGTCCCAAAAACGGGGAGCGCCATTAGGATAGACGATGGTGACGTCAAGCAAGCTGGTCATCTGGTCCCCCATGGTCTGGAGGACCAGGGCGATGCCGCCGCACTTGGGGCGCAGCAGGTGGCGGTAGGGCGACTGCTGGCGACGCTGTTTGGCCGGCGTGAACCGCGTGCCCTCCACGAAGTTCATGATGGAGACGGGTAGCTGACAGAACTTGGCGCAGGCCTTGCGCGTGATCGCGATATCGTGACCGCGCAGATGGGGCTTGCGAGCAAGGGTCTGGCGCGAATAGCGTTTGACGAAGGGAAAATCCAACGCCCACCAGGCAAGCCCCAGCACGGGCATCCAGATCAGCTCCTTTTTGATAAAAAATTTCAGAAAAGGGATTCGGCGGTGGAAGGTGTTCTGAAGGACGAGAATGTCCACCCAGGACTGGTGATTGGAGATGACCAGATACCAGTTGCCGGCCCGCAGGGCCTCGATGCCGCGGGTCTGGATCCGGGTGCGGCTGATCAGGCGCATGTTGAAGTTGTTGACCGCGATCCAGCGCACGGCAAAGAAGTTCAGGACCGCGCTGCAGCGACAGCGGAAACCGGCGGCCGGCACGACCAGCTTGATAATCGCGGCGGCGAAAAGGAATGTGCACCAGAAAAGCGTGTTCAACGTGTAAACACTCAGGGCCAGCAGACCGCGCAGGTTGGACCGGATGGTGTTCGTGGGCATGATGGCCTTTCCGTCGGGTTGGGCCCGATTAGGTCGACTGTAGCGGCAAGTCGATGCCGTGTCGGTTGAGCTCCGAGGCAAATGGGGCGAACAGGCACCGTATGCGGCGGGTCATGGTTTCGTAATGGTAGACCACATCGGCGCGAAAATCCACATGGATTTTTTCGATACGTGCCTGGGCCTCGGCGATGGCGGCCATACTCCAGCGCCAGGCCGCGGCGATCGGCTCGACCCCGTTGGCCGCCAACTCCGGATGGTGCTCGAAAGCCTTGAGCATGACGCGAAGCTGATCGTAGACCCGGTTCAAGTGGGAGGTGGCCCGCTCGTACTTGAGCATCTCGCGGGTGATGATATGAAAATGGTGCCCCACCACCCCGTATTTGACCGTCTGGGCGAGCAGGCGCGGATGACGCCGAACGTTTCGGGCCAGATAGCGAAGATACTGCCAACCGTAGGGGCTCAAGGTCTGACGCACGATGGCCCGCAAGGCGGTGCGGCAATCCTCCAGCCGGAGGGATCGACCCATGAAGCGGGTCTGTGCCAGGACGTCCAGCAGTCGGTTGCAGCGGACGAAGTAATTGGCCAGATTGCCGCCGTAGAGCGTGGAAAGCACTCGCCGATATCCACGGCGAAGTTGGTCGCCGGCCATGCGGGGGCTGAAATTGGTCTCGAAGCTGTGGGTGTTGTTGCCCGAGGCGGCATTCAGAATCCGGCCCTCCGCCTGCAGGCGCGCGAAAAGGCGGGTGCCGGGCAGGGCTGTCAGCAGGCCGACCATGGCCTGGGGGATCCCGGCTTTCTGGATGAAGCGAATCTGGCGCGCGAAGATGTCCGCGCCGTCGCTGTCGAAGCCGACGATGAATCCGCCCATGACCTCGAGCCCGGCCTGCTGTATCGTGGCGACGGCTTTGGCCGGATCGGTTTTCAAGTTGTGGTGCTTGCCGGTTTCGGACAAAGCCCGGGTCGAAGGGGTTTCGATGCCGATAAAGACTTCGTTGAAACCGGCCCGGCGCATGCCGCTGAGAAGCTGTCCGTCATCGGCCAGATCGATGCTGGCCTCGGTGAAAAAGCGAAAGGGGTAGCCGCGACGCGCTTGCCACGCCGAAAGGGCCGGCAACAGGTCGGCCTTCACCTGTCGGCGGTTGCCGATAAAATTATCGTCCACGACAAAAACGGGGCCGCGCCACCCCAGCCGATACAGAACCTCCAATTCCTCCAGAACCCGGCGGGAAGTCTTCACGCGGGGACGGTTGCCGTAGTGTACCCAGATATCACAGAACTCGCAGCGAAACGGGCAGCCGCGGGAATACTGAATGGCCATGGAGGCGTAAGCCCTGAGATCGAGAAGGTCAAAGCGGGGCACGGGAGACCGTTCGAGGGGTGGTGGGGACGGGGACGGATAGACCCGCCGGGCCCGGCCGCAAGCCAAATCAGTCCAAAACCGTGAAAAGCTGGATTCGACCTCGCCCTGCAGAATATAATCGGCCCCGGTGAGTTCTTCCGGTGTCGCCGTGGCCCACGGGCCGCCCACCGCCACCGGGATTCCCCGGCGGTTGGCGGCGGCGATGATTTCCGCCGCGCCGGCTTTCTGAATGCGCATAGCCGAAACGAAGACCATGTCAGCCCAGTCCAGATCCGCGTCGTCGAGCGTCTCGAAATTGAGGTCCATCAGCCGCAGGTCTAGCCCCCCCGGCAACAAAGCGGCGGCCGTCGCGAGGCCCAGCGGCGGCATGGCGCTCCGACGGCGGATGATCCGTAGCGCGTATTTGAAGCTCCAGTAAGTATCCGGCGGTATCGCCGGATAGACCAGGAGGATATGCTGGGGCATGCCGTTACCGGGCATTCCTTGACCTCGCATGGTTGTGTGCCATCGGATGTCTCGGGCCGATCTTAAAAAGGCGGCAGGGCCATGGCAAGGCTGAACGACTGTTTTTACAATTGTTTTACCCGACCCCCCGCTTGCCTGAACACCCTGTCACGCTCGGCCTTTGATGAACCGGAAGCGACATTCCGACGTTGACTCGCCCGCACGATTGGTTTTAACTGAAGCTCATGCGGCCCACGACCTGGATATTTCATCCCATTGCCATTTTCATTTTCTCCATCGTCGCACTGGCGTTGTCCCTGTTCCTGTTTATCTACTGGTATATCGAGATCAGCAGCGGTCTGCAGGCGCTGACCCGCCGCATCGACATGGACGCGGCTCAGGTACTGGCCCCTCAGACCTGGGTGGTCATCGTGGTGCTTTCCCTTCTGGTGGGGATCATCCTGTTGGGGATCTTCACCATCTTCGTCTACAATCAGAAAACCTGGCAGCTCTATCGGCTGCAGCGTCAGTTCATTAACAACTTCACCCACGAACTCAAAACACCGGTCACCTCCCTGCAGCTCTTTCTGGAGACCTTCAAGAAGTACAACCTGCCCCGCCGCGACCAGGAGAAGTACATCAACTATATGCTGGCCGACATCGGCCGACTTTCGGACAACATCAGCCGAATTCTCAATCTGGCGCGCCTGGAAAGCAAGAGTTATCAGGCGGAGTTCAAAGCGTGCGACCTGGTCGCGGTCATCGACAAGTGCCACCGCGCGCATACCGGCCTGTTCGAGGGCTGCCGCATCGTGGTTCACAAGCCCGATGCCGAACAGTTCGTCTATCCGGTCGATCGCCCGCTGTTCGAAATGCTCGTGATGAACCTGCTGGTCAACGCCATCAAATACAACGAATCCGATTCGCCGCAGGTCGATGTCCGCTTTGCCGTTCGCAGCCGTCACCTGCGGATCGACTTCATCGACAACGGCATCGGCATCGACCGGCGGGAAAGCCGCAAGATATTCAAACGCTTCTACCAGGCCGGCCGTCCTGACGGAAATTCACTGGGCGGCAGCGGACTGGGACTCAGCCTCGTGCAGCACATCGCCCGGCTGCACCAGGGCCGGGTGGAGGCCACCAAGCGATCTGATGCCCAGGGGTCGATATTCAGTGTCGTGCTGCCGGCCAAAAGGCTCCATGAAAATCATCCGGAGGGATCGCCATGAGCGCGAACAAACGCATCCTGATCGTGGAGGACGACAAACATATTGCCGAGGGGATCAAACTCAACCTGGGGATGCTGGGGTTCGAGGTGGCCATCGCCGGCGATGGGATGGCCGGTCTGGAAAAATGGCGTCAGTGGCGACCGGACTTGATCGTGCTGGACATCATGCTGCCGGGGATCGACGGGTTTTCGGTGCTGCAGCGCATCCGGTTGGAGGACGAGCGCATCCCGATCCTGATCCTGTCCGCCCGGGCCGAACCCGACGACCGCATCCAGGGATTGGCTGGCGGCGTGGACGACTACCTAACCAAACCCTTCAACCTGGAAGAGTTTCAATTGCGTATCAAGCGGCTGCTGCGACGCGCCGATTGGAGCCGCGACGACGAGCGCGCGGGTGGCGATGAATCCGGGCCGGTGCCCCGGATCGTTGAATTCGGCCGCAACCGGATCGACTTCGGGGCGGCTCAGGCCAGCGGGGTCAAGCGAACCATCAAACTGACCGACCAGGAAATGAAACTGCTCAAACTGTTCGTGGCCAACCGGGGCAAAGTGCTTTCCCGCGAGAAGATCCTCAAAATCGGCTGGGGCTACACCGACCGCATGACGACCCGCACGGTGGACAATTTCATCGTACGCTTCCGCAAATATTTCGAAGAAAACCCCAAACGCCCGAAGTTCTTCAAGAGTGTCAGGTCGGTAGGCTACATCTTCAACGACGAAACGGATGCGTAAAACGACCAATCTCGGCGTTACGCGGTGGTTTGAAGCGCTGCGGCGTACAGCAGTACGCCTCGCCCTTCAAGCCACCGCAGGCCTTGACCTTGGCCGTTTTACGCATCCGTTTGCGCGGCCTTAAAAAATGTCACCGATGTGAAGCTCTC
>JASJCV010000197.1 GCA_030065275.1 Desulfobacterales bacterium
CCATGATCACGAGGCAGGCCTTCATTTTGTTGGCAACCTCTAAGCGCTTTTCATTCGGCGAGATGACGGTGGCCACCCGGTTGGTGAAGAAATACTGGAGCGATTTGATTTCCGCCGATATTTTCATAATGTCCACCATGGACTTGCCCGTGGCCGTTGTTTCGCGGTAATCGATGAGAATGTTCCGGTCCGGATAACTGGCGGCGTCCACGGCCAATTCGCGGACGAGGCGCATGACCCGTTCACGATCCAGTTCACCTTCCAATTTTTTGATGATGATCTTGTCCACGGCCGATCGTCCATCCAAGGCGTTGACATTCCGCTTTGCAGGGCTTTAAATGCCCCTTTCCGATATCAGGTAAAAATGCCGCTGTCAAAAAATGACCCGATTGGAATCGCCCCCCGGTTGAGAGGAATGATCATGGATTTGCTGGAAGCCATCCATACCCGCCGCAGCATCCGCCAGTACGAAGACAAGCCGGTCCCTGAAGGAATGGTCCGTACCGTCCTGGAGGCCGCCATGATGGCCCCCAGTGCCGGTAATGTCCAGCCCTGGCAATTCGTCGTTGTGGACGACCGGGAGATAATGGTCCAGGTGAAGGACACCCATCCCTATGTCGGCATGGCCGCGCAGGCGCCACTGGGCATCCTGGTTTGCGGCGACCTGCGCCTGGAGAAGTTCCCGGGATTCTGGGTTCAGGACTGCTCCGCCGCCATGCAGAACCTGCTGCTGGCTGCCCATGGTCTGGGCCTGGGCGCCGTCTGGACCGGTATCCATCCGGTCGAGGAACGCGTTGCCCGCTTTCGCACCATTTTCAGCTTGCCTGACCCGGTCGTCCCCCTCGGATTTGCCGTCATCGGATGGCCGGTCAAACCAGGAAAAAGAAAAGCGCGCTACAGGCCTGAAAGGGTCCATCGAAATGCCTGGAGCGATTGATCCGTCGTGCCGATGGAAGGCGTCGGGTGTTAAACGACGAAATCGTAGAACTCAGCTGCGTTTTGCCACAATAGCCTGTCGAGCGTCGATCGGCTGAGCCCCGTCTGGCTCAACCACTTCAACTCCCGGTCCCAGGCATAGGGGATGTTGGGAAAGTCGGAGCCGTACATGATGCGATCCGGGCGGTAGGTGCGCAGGTCGACCGCCTCGGCCAGCGGAAAATAATCCGTCAGCACCATGGCGGTGTCGAGCCAGAGGTTGTCGTAGGTCGCCGACAACCGGCGATAATCATCCAGTTCATCGAACCCCAAATGGGGTACGCAAATCCTGAGATCGGGGTAAGCCGCCAGGACTTGCTCCAGGCGCCCCGCATTGCAGAGGGCATAGGGATCGCAGCGATAGGCCGGGCTCCTGGGCTCGCGCCCCACGTGCATAATCAGGGGTTTGTGCTGCGCCTGGCAGATCTCGTAAATGGGCTGCATCTCCTCTGCGCCCATGTCGAAGCACTGGACATGGGCGTGCAGTTTCACCCCCCCCAGTCCCGCATCGAAAGCACGGCGCAGGATTTTTCCCGCGTCGTCCTCTCCCGGAAACACGGTGGCCATTCCGGTGACCTTGCCCCTGAAGGCGCGGCATTCATTGGCCATATACTGGTTGAGCTTTTCGGCTATCCCTGGGCGGTGGGCGTATTGCAGGGCCACCACATGCTTGAGGCCCCGGTTTATAAGGAAGTTGAAAACCTCCCGGGTTTTCAGGCGATAGCGGATGGACCAGGCGTTTTCATCGAACCACTGCCAAACGGCGCTAAAGAGATCCGGCGGGAAAACGTGTACATGGGCATCGACGGCCGCGGGCACGCCGTCCGGCAGACGATCGCCTTCCGGGTCATTTAAGACGGGCAAATCCGAATTCAACATGACGGTAATTTAGTGCATGATGCCCCGGGGCGCAAATGCAGACCCGTTCCTCCCATCTGCGTACACCCTGGTTGGCGCGCAAAGCGCATGGCATGGCTGGCAAGGGACGGTAGCGGGTGGCTGTCCTTTTCCCTGGGATGCCAGAAACTGGAGCGCGCTTCAGGAAATGAACAAGAGGATCAGCACAAACGGGGTGATGCAGAACAGCACGAGGGGTACCGTCACCTTGAAGGTCAGCGTTTTCAGCCGGTCAATGCGCTCGTCGATGACGGCGAGCAACCCGGGGTCGGGTACACATCTTCGGGCGATCCATTGTTTTTGCAGCCAGCCGCTGAGGGACAAGGCCAGTGAGATTGCCGAGTAGAAAACGACCAGAATGAAAAAGAAGATGATCAGGCCGTAAAGCGATACCATTTTATTTCCGTACCCGGCGCCGCAGCGGCTTCCGGCGTCGAAGCCAGGTCGCGCTTGAGCCGTCCGGATCGTCCGGAGGCGATGGCGGCCGAATGCCACGTGGGCCCCAGCGCGCTTCGTGTTTGAATGCGGGCAAGCTATTTTTCAGCGATGTTGATGATCGTGCGCCCTTTGTGTTTACCCTGCAGCATGAGCTCGATCTTGGCATCCAGTTCGGAAAAGGGCGCCTCGGTTGTCAGCTTTTCAAGCCAGTCGATCTTCCATTCCGAAGCAATTTGCTCCCAAATCCGGGTGCGGGTCGGCATGGGGCAGTTCTGGGAGTCGATGCCGATCAGGGTGACGCCCCGTAGAATGAAGGGGAAGACATTAATTGGCAGATCCGGCGAGGCCACGTTCCCGCAGCAGGTAACCGTGCCGTTTGGATTGAGGGTCTTGATCGTGGTGGCCAGGATCTCCCCCCCCACCGTGTCGATGGCCCCGGCCCAGCGGCCCTTGAGCATCGGCCGCCCGCTGGTGTCCGTGGCGTCTTCGATACTGATAACCTCCCTGGCCCCGATTTCCTTCAAGTAGTCGGATTCGTCCACGATCCCGTTGACCGCCACGACCGTATAACCGCTCTTGGCCAGAATCGAAACGGCAATGCTGCCAACCCCGCCCGTGGCGCCGGAAACGAGAATTTCACCGTGTCCGGGCTCGACGCCGTTGTCGATCATTCGCCAAACGGACAGGGCGGCGGTGAATCCGGCCGTTCCGAAAATCATGGCCTCGCGCAGACTTAAACCCGCCGGCAGGGGAACCACCCAGCCGGACGGAACGCGAATATACTCTCCGTAGCCACCCGGGGTATTCATTCCCAGGTCATAGGAGGTGACGATGACTTCGTCGCCGGGTTTGAAGGATGGCGCTGAACTTTCAGCCACCACGCCGGAAGCGTCGATACCCGGCGTGTGGGGATACTTCCGGGTGACCCCGCGGTTGCCCGTGGCTGAGAGGACATCTTTGTAGTTCAGTGAAGAGTAGTGAACTTTCACAGTGACCTCGCCGTCCGGCAGGTCGTCCAACGTTCGGGTTTCGATGCCGCGCACGAAGGTGTTCTTGTCGGTTTCGTTGACAACGAGGGCTTTGAACGCTGTTGATCCTGTCATCTTCGCTCTCCCATCGGACATCCATTGCTGGATCCGTTTTTATGGATTCACTATTCAAATTGGCAGCAATGGCCGAAGACCGATTGAGCCAGCGGTCGGCAAACTCGGAACCATCGCTCCCGCCCTTGTCCGGAAAAAACCCGCGGCGTCTAAATTGTGACCGCAAGGCTCAGGGCTGATCTGAAGCGCGATCAGCCGTCAGAAGCAGGCCGTGAAGATGTTGACCAGTGCTGCCATGATTACGGGGTGGCCCGCTGATGGATCTTAGCGGATGACGACCGCATCCCCGGTCTGATGGTGCGTAACGACTTGAGGGGGTGGGCCCATCGCGTCTGATGGTCGGCAAGTCTGGCATGGTTGGCCCCTTCTGTCAACGCAGGCCGTAGTGGTAGATCAATGGGTGTGTGGCCACCTTGGTGCAGACAAACTTGCCTCGCAATCACCAGCAATATGTACTATAGAATTGACGTTCGCCCGGAGGAGGCCAACCCCCTTTCAACAGCACGGTGTCGAGATTTAACGCCGGCCCGTTGGTTGCACGACCTGGAATCATATGCCCACTGCCCATGGAAACACCGGATTGATGAAGTCGCCGTTTTTCTGCCTCGTGATCGTTTTCATGATGGTCGTCTCAGCGCTTCCGGCCGCGGCCGGCCAGAAACCGCGGCTGAGCGAGGAGGAAATCGAGCGGCGTCTGCGTTTCATCGAACAACGCTTGAACGACGGTCGCGGCAGCGCCCGGCGCTGGCAGTACGGCTGGAGCAGCTTCTTTTCGGCCAGCACGGCCCTCCAAGGCTATATGGCCGTAAAGTCGAGCAACGCCGACAACGAAGCCAAGTATACGGTGGGTGCGGTGAAATCGGCCGCAGCCCTGGCCTTGATGTTCCTGCGGCCCCTCCCGGCCGTGAAGGGCGCTGAACCGATTGGAACGATGCCATTGGGCACGCCGGAACGAAAGGCGGCCCGCCTGGCCGCCGCCGAAGAACTCCTGGAAACGAATGCGCGCCGGGCCCGGGAGCGAAAATCGTGGAAACGCCACTCAGCGGCCGTGGCGGTTCATTTCATCGGCAGCGGTGCGATAGCGGCCTTCGGCGATTTGAGGGACGCCGCCGTTTCGAATGTCACGGGTATCGCTATCAGCCAGATTCACATCTGGAGCCAGCCTCATCGAGCCATTGATGATCTGTCCGACTACGAACGCGCCTTTCCGGATCCGCCGGCACCCGAGGAGTTCACCTGGGAACTGACGCCCATCAGGGGCGGCCTGGGCGTCGCCATTCATTTCTGACCGCAAGCACACGTTTGAGGCTTAAAAAACCAAACGAACATCTGCGATCGCGCGCCGACAGGGTTTTACCCGGCTCAAGGTCTTCGCCCCCTTCGAATACGCTGCTCGCGGGCCTCGTGGCTGAAGCCCATACGCGCAGCGCCATCGGGCACCTCGATCAATCGACTGATGGTTGGCCGTCCGGCGCCTCGTCTGGCACCGGGCGCATAAAGGATGCTCGTGCCGATGATCTGGCCGGTTTCGTCCAAAAAATGCAATCGCAGAACAAAGGTGTTCAGCCCCCTCCGGGGAATGACCCGCGCGTTGAATTGAATGCTGTCGGAAGTGCTGCCGTGCCCGGGCTGAAACGCATAGCTGAACTCGATCCGGTAATCCATGGTACGGTGGGTTGCGGTGTCATGCCCGGTCCGGTTCAACGGCACGGTTTCTCCTACGGTCCGCCCCGGGGTGGAACAGCTGACCAGGATCACAGCGACCAGGGTCATCAGACAGGCGATACCAACGGCCTTCACTCCGCGGAACGCCGCCAACCTGACCGGTCCCGGCAATCCTGAATCATACGGCGCCATTGATTTCCACGTGGCGCTTGATGGTGGTTTTAAAGCTTGTCATGTGGGCGGGCGTCAATTCGCGTAGCCACTGCCGATGGCGGAAAAAGGCAGGTCCAGGCCGAGTTCCGGCACCTGTTGGGCAATCCAGGCGATAAACGTGTTGCTGTTGGGGCCGGGAAAAGCCTTGTAGGTGCTTTTCCACGGATAATCCCGGGCCGCGCGGTCGACCGCCGCAATCAGTCGGTCGACCCCCTCGCCCTGGTGCGCCTTGAGGAGTCGGGGTTTGGCGCCGTACCAGTGGCGGTCGGGCACATCCTGATAAATTCGCATGACCTGGCGGCCATGGTAGCCGCGCCACCCCACGACGTCATAGACCGTGTAGGAAGACGCCCCCGCCCGTTTGACCGCAATCCAGGTGTGGATGGCGAACCAACCGCGCCAACCCCAGGCATCGGCCCCGTAGACGTGCAATACCGCCTCGGGCGTCTGCACCGGATCAGGGGCGATCCCCGCCGAATCGCGGCTGGCCGTGCGCCAGTCATTTCCGGATGAACACCCGGAAATCGCCAGGAGGGCGGCCAGGGAACCAAATAGCCATTGTTTCGATCGGAATTCAGAAAATCGCATTGGGCATCAAATCCATCCAGTATTTATCAAATCAGCAATCGAGCGGCGGCCGTCCTGTCTTCATATGACACACCAATTGTCATATTAATCACCTTTGACGGCTTGACCAGCAGGGTTCATCCCCGATCGCGAGGAACCGGGTCCGGGGCCTTTGCCTGGCCCCACCGCAAGCGCTATAGATCAGGAAGGTCGCTTATCGCTCCACCGCTTCGGCGCATGACACGCACAGATCGGTTTCCGGTAGAATCATCAGGCGGGCGAAGGGGATGGCCTCGCCGCACTCCCGGCACAGGCCGAAGTCGGGATGATCGACCTGCGGCAGGGCGCGTTCCAGGCGGGCCAGAGTGTGTCGGGCCTTTTTCAAGGCCGCGGTGTTGATGCTTTGGGCATTGATCGCTTCCATGCGTGTCAGACGACCAATGGCGTTGTCCGGCGCCACCGGCCGGGCCAGAACCTCGAAAGCCTCGACGTCTTCGCGCAGCGACTTGATCTTCTCCTCGATGGCCGCACGAAGCGTCTGCCGCTTTTCGGCATTCATGGCATCACTCCCTGCGATTGGACCGGTCGCCGGAATTCCAGGGTCTCCCCGTCTTCCGGCACGATCACTTTGGCGTCAAGACCGTGCGCCGTCAGCTTGCACTTCAAATCCGAGCGCTGGGTCGGACAGTGATTGAGGGCTTCGAGATGATTGGCCAGCACGGTCCCGGGCGCCTTGCGGATGAATGTCAGAACCTCTTCCAAGGGCATCAGAATCGGACCACCCACATCCAGGCTGGCGCTGCCGGCCGCAACCACGGCGATATCGGGCTTCAGTTCCGTAAGGGTCCGGTCGACATCCGGCGTGAAGACGGTATCCCCGCTGATATAGATCGAAGGCTCGTTCGGCAGTCGAAGAAAATATCCGACCCCGTTGGCCATCAAGCGCTGAATCCAACCATGGCCATGTCGTGCCGGCACCGCTTGAATTTCCCCGCCCAGAAAGGGTCGCGACCGCCCGCCATCCAGCGCTTCGATGACATTCAGCCCGTAGCGGCGCAGATAGGGGGCATCCTTGCGGGGGCAGACCACCGGTGTGTGCCGGGCGCGCAGGAAACGCTCCGCGGCCGGGTCGAGATGGTCGGTGTGCTGCAAGGCCCGGACGCCAAAAGTGCGGCAATGCGTGATGAGGCAATGGGTCACCTTTTCGAGGACAGCGCTTGCGCTGGCCGGCAGATCGACCGTCGGATTGCGACGGGGCGCGTGACGGATACGGGCGAATGCCGGCAGGGTCCCCTGCGCCCCCAGCATGGGATCGATCAGAAGGTGTAAATCGCCGCTTTCGATAATAAACGTTGCGTTGCGCAGGTGATGAATTTTCACTCCGATACCCTCTCGAAGATCGTGGTGCGCCGCCACGGCCCTGCCCATATCGCCGCGGCAATTCGTGATTCGGGCCGGTTGAACCGCAGGCGCTGATGCTGCCGCTCCACGGTATGTATCAGCCGCCCACTGCCGGCGGCCGGGCCTTGCCTTGCGCCTGCGGATTCAATCCCGTTTTGGGCGGCAGCATTTCCTTGAGCTTATGCGGTGGTATCACCGATGTACCGCTGATGGTGCCCCGTGCCCAGCAAGCCGGTGCAAATTCAATTATCCGTTTCCTTCCGGGGGCATTCAACCAAACATAGGGCTGGGTGACGTCTTGCGTCAAAGCCATGGGGCATTGCGCCCGTAATGTTCGGAACTGCGTCGCGGTGAGGACGATGGGG
>JASJCV010000198.1 GCA_030065275.1 Desulfobacterales bacterium
CAGAATTCCCAGCGGCTCGAAATAGGCGATGCGCGAACTCTCGAAATAGCGCAGATAAACGATATTGTTGACGTGGCCGAAGGCGTCCATCTCACCCCAGGCCAGCGGGATGTCGATCACCGTTGGATAATCGGCCAGCAATCCCTGCCCGGCGCGCATTGTCATGTCGTCTCATCTCCTTGAAAAGCCCGGCCGTCCCGCCATGGGTTCAGCCCGGATTTGCGGTCGGCGCGGCGGGCCGGCCCCCTTGATCGGCCCGATCCAGCTTGGCGATCACCAGGGTCACGTCGTCCTCCAGAGCGACATCTTCCCGAAACGCGCTCAGGTCCTCCATAATGCGGTCCCGGATGACGCTGGCGGCGCTGCCGGCGTGGGTTTTGACGAGGGCCTGCAAGCGTTCCTTGCCGTACATCTCGCCGCGCGGATTGAAAGTTTCCCATACCCCGTCGGTGCCCAGCAGCACCACCGTTCCGTCGACCAGACCGTCGCGTTGCTGGGTTGTATAGCCTGCGCCCGCATCGACACCCAACGGCAGCCCGGCCCCGCCGAGCATATCGAAGCGCTCGTTGGCCGGGTCGTAGAGGACGGCGGGATCGTGCCCGGCGCGCACCCATTCGATGCGGCCATCTTCCGGATCGAAGCGCATGGCCAAGAGGGTCATGAACTGGCCCGAGGCGGCGACGTCACGATTGAGCTGGCGATTGACATCAGCCACGATAGCGTCCAGGCCGCCGGCCAGGAGGGCGCGTTGCCGTAAGGACGCCCGCGCCGAGGCCATCAGCAGGGCGGCGGAGACGCCGTGGCCGGAAACGTCCCCGACGACCACCACCGGCCGGATGTCGCCGCCATTCTTGATCTCCAGAAAATCGTAATAGTCGCCGCCGGTTTCATCACAGTAGTTGCTGGCCGCGGCCAGGTCGAGACCGCTGACGCGCGGCGGCCCGGGCGGCAGGAGATTCTGCTGCACTTCACGGGCCAGCAGCATGGAAAGCTGCAGGCGCTCGCGCTCTTTGAGCCCTGCGGTCATCTGGTTGATCACATCCCCCGTGTAGCCGATCTCGTCGTTGGAGGTCACCTGGACACGGTCGTCGAAGCCGCCCTCCCGCACCTTCTGCAGAATCTGAATGATATCCTTCAGGGGCCGTGCCAGGTTGCTGCTCACCAGATAACAGAGCCAGAGGCCCACGGCGATAAAGATGAAGGAATTGACCACCAGAAATGTGCCCAGACGCTCCAGAAGCGTCGCCGGATCCTCGCCGACATGGACGATTTGAAAATGGTAAAGAAGCAGGGTGGCAAAAGGAACGAGGTTGCAGGCCAGCAGCAGGGCGGCCAGCCGCACCCCGATGCTGACCCGCAGGGTTCGGGGCACACCATAGAGCCGGCCGTGAGGAAAGAAAAAGGGCACCATCACCCGCTGCATCACATGCTCCAGGACGAAAAAGGCCACGGTGCAGGTAATCAGGCCGACGCTGAGGCTGCGGATCAGCACATGCTGAACCACATAGGCGGGCTCGCCCATGAAATAGAACAGCAGGGCCCAGAAGACGGCCGCAAAAAGCCAGATGGCGCCATCGAGCAACACACCAAAAAAGGGCTCGTTCAAAACACGCCGCTGGACCTGCAGGGGGACACGCCCCGCCGCTTGGCCGTGATAGCACTGGTCCACGTAGCGGCGGATCGGCCCCTCGTAGATCAGGGTGGCGGCGACGGCGATAATGAACACCATCGGCGTAAAGATGGCCTCGATCAGGTTGGCGTCGCCCTGACCGAATTCGGTTGGGTGGGTGCGGGTGGATCGCAGCAGGAGGGCGTTGACACCGACGGCCCCGATCAGGTTGGAAATCAGGTTGGCCATCAACATGCGGTTTTTAAGTCGGAAGCGTTTCCGCGGCGTCATCGGAGAAGATTTCCCGGCCCCCTAAAGGCGCCTGACCGGAGGCAAGATTCGAACGAGGCGCGTATCAGGCCCCGTCGGGCTTAAGGTCGATGATCAGCGGGATGACATGCACTTTGCGACCGGCTTCGCGGGTGGCCTCGACCCGCCAGTCGCCACAGCGGCCCTGTCCGTCGAGCATGTGATCGATATCCTTGACCACGGAGGAAATATTGATAACCGGGTGACGACTGAAAACGTGCGGCAGTCCGTAGGTCAGGCTGCAGGACAGGCATTTGCCCGGTCGCTCTTGCAGCTGGAATTCGAAGTGCAGTTCATCTTCCCGCGCCCCCGCGTATCGGAGGGCGATGTCATAGGCGCCCTCGCTGCTGTCGCCCAGAAGCGCATCGAAAAACCGGTCGGCCCGATCCGCCGGGAAGATCGCCGCCAGCTTGTCAGAAGTAAATATGGAAGTAAATCGATCGGCATCCATGCATTGCCTCCTTCTTTCGACCGGTCGGTGGAAACCAGCGCACCGTACCCGTGCGGGGATGAGCGCCGTCATCCGGTCCTCGACGATGGCATTATTATGGAATTTCTTTAATTAACACACGACTTGGGGCTTGGCAAACCGCCGCCTTCAAGTCATCGGCCGATTGGGACGATAACAAGGTTTGGCGCCCCGGGCGAGGGCATGCTTGACGCTTCGAAGCGGATTCCTTAACATCGAAAAACGATATCGAACCGGGATGGAAGCCATTGACTTTGCTCCGTAACAAAAAATTCATCGGGGGCGGATTGCTGTGCGCCCTCGTCTTCGCCGTTCTTCTGGGGCGGCGTCTCGGTCTTGTGGAACTGACGCCGCATCGCGGCGCAGCGCCCCCCCGTTCAATCCCGGCGGCCGCGACGGACAGCGAGCGCTGGATGTCCGTTATTCAGGACGGCAAGCCGATCGGCTATACCCATTCGCAGCTGGCGCCGACCGCGAATGGATTCCGTATGCAGGAAAAGGTGCTGTTGCGCCTGAACACGATGGGACTCGTTCAGGATCTGGACCTTTACTACGATGCCCGCCTCGATGACACCATGGCCCTCCGGAGGTTCCGGTTCGACATGCGTTCCGGCCGCTTCACGCTCGCCGTCGAGGGCCGCATGGAGAAGGGGGGGCTTATCTGCCGTATGGAAAGCGGCGGAACGGCCAGCACCACCCGGCTCCGGTTCGACACCGCGCCTTATCTTCCGGGCGGCATCCTTCCGGCCGTTGCCGCCGCGGGGCTGGAGCCGGGAAGCGTCTACCGGTTTCCAGTCTTTGACCCGGCCACCATGGGCCAAGGCGAGGTCGGCGTCACCGTGGTCGGACCCCGCACGGTGGCAATCGGTCCGGACCGCATAGAGGCCCATATGGTGACCCTTGATTACAAAGGACTTCGCCAGCAGGCCTGGATCGACGCGGCTGGCGGCATATTGAAAGAGGACGGCCTGCTTGGTCTGCAGCAGATCCGCACCAGCCGCGAGGACGCCCTGAAGCCCCTGAGCGCCAGCAGCGATTTCACGCGGCGGGCGGCCATCACGCCGGATCGCCCCATCGCCAAGGTTGAAGGCCTCAGGCGGCTCAAGCTGCGGATCGCCGGGATTGCACCGGAGCGGCTGCCGGCCTCCGACCACCGTCAGGTCCGCGAGGGCGCCTTGCTCACGATCACACGTGAGTCCCTGCCCGAAGACCGCATGATGCTTGAATTGACCGCCGATCTCAGACCTTATCTGGCGCCCGCCCCGATGATCCAGGCGGACGCCCCCCGCATTCGGGAACTGGCGGCCCGGCTCACGTCCGGTGCCAAGACCCCGCGGGCGAAAATCCAGGCCATCATGGCCTGGATGGACGCCCATATAAAGAAGCGCCCCGTGCTCTCCCTGCCCGACGCCCTCAATACGCTGGCGCAGGGCATGGGGGACTGCAACGAGTACGCCGTGCTGTTTACGGCCCTGGCCCGCGCCGCCGGCATCCCCGCTCAGATCGAGGCCGGCCTGGTCTATCAGCGCGGCCGCTTTTACTACCATGCCTGGAACCGCGTCTATATCCATGGCTGGGTCACGGTGGACGCCTTGAAAGGACAACTGCCGGCCGATGCCACCCATATCCGACTGGCGCGCGGCAATCTTCCGCAGCAAATGGAGATCCTGCCCATGATCGGGAACCTGTCCATCCAGATTATCGATTCGGAGAACGACGTCTAAAATCATGATCGAACTTGTCGGTGTCGCCAAACATTACGGCCCTCACATCGCCGTGCGCCAGCTCGACCTCACAGTCGAGCGCGGCGAACTCTTCGGCTTCATCGGCCCCAACGGGGCCGGCAAGACCACCACCATCAAAATGATCGGCGGAATCCTGACACCCACCCGCGGCCAGGTTCGGATTGCCGGCATCGACATGGCCGCCCGACCGGTGGAAGCCAAACACAAAATCGGGTTCATCCCCGACCGGCCTTTTCTGTATGAAAAGCTCACCGCCATGGAGTTCATGCAGTTCACCGCCGATGTCTATCGCGTCGCGCAGAATCGGGTCGACGCCCGGGCCCTCGATCTTCTGGAGCGCTTTGCGCTGGCCGACTGGTCGGACGAACTGATCGAATCCTTCTCCCACGGCATGAAACAACGCCTGATCATGTGTGCGGCCCTGCTGCACGAACCGGAGGTGATCGTGGTGGACGAACCCATGGTGGGCCTCGATCCGGTGGCCATCCGCATGGTCAAAACGATGTTCCGTGAACTGGCCACCAAGGGGGTCACGCTGTTCATGTCCACCCATACCCTGGCCGTGGCCGAGGATATCTGCGACCGCATCGGGATTATTCATCGCGGCGAACTCATTGCCCAGGGCGCCCTGGATGATCTGCGCCGCCAGGTCCGGGGCGGCGCGCCGGATCTCGAGGCCGTTTTCATCAATCTCACCCAGGCGCCGGACGCTCTGGAGGGTGGGGCATGAACACGGCTTTCGATCTGGTCAAACCGCGCCTGTGGCCGATGGTGCACCGTCGCCGCTCGGCCGGCACACGCCGGCGGATGCGCCTGGCGCTCATCACCGCCGTAGCCGCCTCTCTGTGGTTCGGGATTTTCCTGGTGGCCCTGCGCGTCCTGGCCCACTTCGCCACCATCGAAGAAATCGGCCCGCTGCTGAACCTCAAACTGCTGAACATGCTCCTGGTAACTTCTTTGGCCCTGCTGATCTTCAGCGATATCCTCACCGCCCTTTCCAAGCTCTACCTGGCGCGCGACCTGCCCCTGGTACACGCCCTGCCGGTGCCGGCCCACCGGATTTACCTGGCCCGCTGGATGGAGATCTGCTTTGACGGCTCCTGGATGGTGGTGGCCTTCACCCTGCCGGTTTTTCTGGCTTACGGTATCGTCTTCGGCCAGGGCTTTACCTACATCGCCGTCCTCGTGGCCGCCTTTTTGCCCTTCGCCCTCATGGCCGCCTCGCTCAGCTCACTCCTGGTGATGGGGGCCGTCATCGTTATCCCGGCCAACCGCATGAAGAACATCTTCGTCCTGCTGGGACTGCTGGCTTTTGTCGCCGTCTACCTGGCGCTGCGCATGGCGCGGCCCGAACAGCTTGTGGACCCGGAGGTCTTTGAAAGCGTCCTGGCCTATGTGGCGGCCCTGCAGACGCCGGCCGCCCCCTGGCTGCCCTCCACCTGGGCCTTCAATGCCCTGCATGCCGCCCTGGAAGGCGACCCCGGGCGCGGGCTGGCCGACCTGGCCCTATTGTGGAGCGGGACACTCACCCTGGTGTTCATCAGCCTGCTGACCGCCGACGTGCTTTACTTCCGCGGCTATTCCCGTACCCAGACTGGCGCGGTGCGCAACCGCCGTGTTTCCTCGGCCAATCGCCAGCGTCGGTTCTACGCCTGGTCCGGCCCGGTACGGGCGCTGCTGGACAAGGAAATTCGGACCTTCTGGCGCGACCAGACCCAGTGGTCCCAGATCTTCCTGATCCTGGCGTTGGTGGTGATCTACGTCTATAACTTCAAGGTGCTGCCGCTCGAGAAATCTCCCTTGCCCACGGTCTACCTGCAGAATCTGCTGGCCTTTCTCAACATGGGCCTGGCCCTGTTCGTGCTGACGGCGGTCACGGCCCGATTCGCCTTTCCGGCGGTGTGCACCGAACGGGAAGCGTTCTGGACCGTCAAAGTGGCGCCGATTTCAATTCGCGCCTTCCTGTGGATCAAGTTCGGCATTTACTACCTGCCGCTGCTCGTCCTGACGGAGACGCTCATCGTCGTCACCAACATCCTGCTGAACGTCACCCCATTCATGATGGGGCTGTCGGTTCTGACCATCTTCAGCATGGTGCCCGGCATCGTGGCCCTGGGCATCGGGCTGGGGGCCCTGAACCCCAACTTCCGTACCGAAAACCCGGCCCAGGCCGTCACCGGCTTCGACGGCCTGCTCTTCATGCTTTTCAGCACGGCCTTCATCGGCGCCGTCCTGGCCCTGCAGGCCGGCCCCGTCTACCACTACTTCATGGCGCAGCTGCGCGGCCGCCCCCTGCCGCCCCACTGGCCCCTGTGGGCCACCACCGCCGGCCTGATCGGCCTGACCCTTTGCATCCTGGCGGCTTACGTCCCCATGCGTCTCGGCCAGCGGCGGCTGGAGCAGCGGGGCATATGACCCTTGGCAGCGCCATTGGAATCCTCTTCCAGAACCAGTTCATACGCTCCTTAAAGGACGCCGGAGTCAAGTAAAACCTATCTCAAAAATAATCTAAGTAGCCCCTGGCCGCGTTCTGAATCGGCTCTTGGCAGAACCGCAGGGTCCCTGCCCTACGCACCTGCATACATTCTGATTGTATGCTCCGCTTTTCCGCCGTTTCACGCCTCTCCAGGAACCCACATCTTAATTTTTAAGATGGGCTTTAGAAACTTCCATACTGGCGGCTTGCTATTTTTAGCCCCATAAGCAGCAGAAGGATAAATTTATTTTGTTCATTTTCTTCTGCGCTGAAGAAAAGATGGCCTCGTAAAAAGCCCCGTGGCCGACGGTTTCGAAAAAAGTTCGAGATACGGCTTGCGAATCTCGAGGAATGAAGCGTAACGCTGATATTTATCCGCCTCGGGAGGATCGGACTTTTTACGAGACCGTCAAGATAACGAACCAAAAGAACGCGCTTCTGCCCCGCGTAGCCTGCACGTCGACGCTCCGACCGCAGTGCGCGGGAGCTCGCTTTGCTCAGACAGTCCGCGCACTTTTGGTTTGACCGGCCCCATCGCCGATGCTCAGCGCGGGGCAAGAATATTGATAGTCGGGTTTTGAACTTCATCTTGAAAATACCACCCCCCTCCATTCTTCATCCAGGATAATCCGATATCATTTCTTTCGCCCGCCCCCTGCACTGGAATTCAGCCGTTTACCGGGAGCCGATGGCGGCAACGGGATGAATACCTACCAGATCAATGGGATTGATAGCCCTTCTCAGCCAGAACCTTTACATCCAGCGCTGTCGGTGATATTGAGTGGTATGTTGTAAATATCTGCAGGCAGCCGGCACCTCCTACCCATCGCCGCAATGGCAAAGATGCAAACTCCCGGTCTCGGGAGGCCCGTACCTTTCAACGCATCCAGATGGATTAACGATGCTGTTGCATAGCTACCAACTCGAAGTCGTCAATAACCACTGCATGCCCGGCGCCCGGAGCGTCAACTGCATCGCCCGGCTCGACCAGGACGTGGGCTGCGCCATCCCTTACCTGAATGCGGTCATCGAAGGCGACCAGTTCACCCCCGA